>DOJM01000123.1:4525-10037 GCA_003529225.1 Paenibacillus sp. | reverse complement strand
CAAAGTGAGATGATCTGGAACGCGCTGAGGAAGCTGGGAATACCGACGCTTATTTTTATGAACAAAATGGATCGTGTAGGTGCAGACCCTGAGGCTGTGCTGGCACAAGCGAGAAATTATTTATCTAGTGATATCATTCCTGTTCAGCAACCGATAGGCAAAGAGCAGGAGTACATAGAAGCTATAGATTTATGGGGAAGCGATGCTGATCCTGCTGCACAGATTGAAATGTTGGAGGCATTGGCTGAGCGGGACGAAGATCTGCTAGAGACGTATATGTCAGGCAGTTCGATTGATCTTGCAGCTTGGAACAAATATATGAAGACAGCTTCCGCTTCAGGACGCTTTTTCCCAATGGTTTATGGTGTTGCCGCCAAGGGGCTTGGCATTACTGCATTGCTGGACGCGATGGTTGAGTATTTTCCGCGAGCTGGTGGCAATGTTGAGGGGCCGGTGTCCGGCATTGTCTACAATATTCAGCGTGATAAAAGCATGGGGCGAATGGCGTTTGTCCGCCTTTATGTAGGAACGATCCGTAACCGCGATACGGTAATGAACTACACGCAGGATTTTCAGGGAAAAGTGACCCAGATCCGCAAGGTCGAGGGTGGTCGTACTGAGGATGTCGGATCGCTTGAAGCGGGGGATATCGCTGTAATCTATGGTCTTTCAGGGGTACGGATCGGAGATGTACTCGGCCATCCGGAGGCGATTCCGGCGGAGGCGAAGCTGGCTGTACCGCTGCTAACGGTGCGTGTATTCTGGGGAACCGATATGGATGATCATAAGGTTATCGGAGCATTGCAGGAGCTGGCGGATGAAGATCCGCTCTTGGATGCACAGTGGCTGCAGGATGAGCGGGAGCTGCATATCAAGGTGATGGGACCTATCCAGCTGGAGATTCTGAACAGTGTTCTGGAGGAGCGGTATGGTCTCAAGGTTACCTTTGGTCAGCCATCTGTCATTTATAAAGAAACGCCAGCTTCTGCTGGAGAAGGCTTCATCGCTTATACGATGCCGAAGCCGTGCTGGGCGATTCTGCGGTTTCAGATTGAGCCTGGACCTCCTGGCAGTGGTTTAGTTTATGATTCGATAGTGCGGAGTTCCGATCTGCTGCCGCAATATCAGAGCGAAACCGCACGCCGTGTGCCGGAAGCGTTGCAGCAGGGCTTGTACGGCTGGGGGGTTACTGATCTGAAAGCAACCTTGATTGAAGGCCAGCACCATGTGTGGCATACCCATCCGCTGGATTTTGCTGTAGCGACTCCTATGGGAATTATGGATGGACTCGCCCGGGCAGGCACTAAGCTGCTGGAGCCGATTCTTCTGGTTCGCATCGTAGTCCCTGAGGAGAATGGCGGCCGTGTGATGAACGACCTTGTTCAGATGCGTGGCACGTTCGAGCCGCCTGTGCTGCAAGGCGAGCGGATGATCATCGAAGGGCGTTTGCCGCTGGCAACGTCGCTTGATTATCCCGTTACTTTAAGCTCCTATACGAAGGGGCGTAGCACGTTCACTTCTTTTTTTGCAGGCTATGAAGAATGTCCATCAGACGTATCCGCAGAGCGCACCCGCCGGGGGGTGAACCCGCTGGATCAAGCGAAATATATATTAAGCGTGCGGAAGGCGTTGCAGGGATAAGATGAGAAAGAATTAACAGGCAAAGTGAAAGAACTGAGGAGATGCAGCGATGTTAGTACTAAGATATACTCAGAAATTATTAAAAGATATAAAAGTAGCTCCAGTAGAAGTGAAGGATATCCCTACGTTTTTTAGTTGGCATGTGAATATTATGCAGCTCAGAAAAAAACATATTTTATTCGTGCATGATGCAAGTCGGTTATGTATATTGCTGGATGGAATAAGAAGTGGCCAAGCTGATAAACTGGTAGAGAAATTCAGAACAGAACTTAAGGAATATTTGTTGCAGGAGGGTTTCAAGAAGCAACTTATTAATCAGTATTTATTAGAGGCCGGAGAAATAGCTATATCTCGTACAAACAACAAAAGTGTTCTTGGAACCATGAATGAAATAACACTATACAGCTCGGTAGCTCAAAGTGATTTCAACAGCTTGTTGGAGCGGAATAAGTGGCTGAACACTATTATATATAAACCCATTGACTATAATGAGCCAATTCATGTCTTCAGAGAATCCTTAAATAGTTATTATTCATAGGTGAGTAATGTCAATGTCAATGATGGACTAGCTGAAGCTTTTATCGAAAATCTAAAGGGGGGTTATAATTTGAAGATAAGAAAAGCAACCTTTACTGATATAGACGGGATCGCCTTCGTCCACGCTACGAGTTGGAAAACTACGTATAAAGGGCTAATATCGGACGAGTTTCTTGATAGTATTACCGTGGAAGCTAGAAAGAAGCGTTGGATTCTGAATTTTGAAAATCCCCATAAAGACGAGGTAATGTATGTAGCTGAAAATGAGGCGGGGACGATTATTGGATTTGGAAATGGAGGAGCTCGAAGAGAGGCAGATATGTACGATGCAGAGCTATACGCTCTTTATTTGCTTAAGGAATACCAAGGGCAAGGCCTAGGGAAGCTGCTCATAAGAAGTGTAGCACAGCATTTAATGGAGAAAAGTTATAGCTCGTTTATGACCTGGGTGCTGGTGGGCAATCCTGCGATTCATTTCTACCACAAAGTGGGTGGTGAATCTGTTGCGATGAAGGAAGTGAAAATTGGAAATGAGATCGTTGAAGAGATCATGATCGGGTGGAGAGATATTGGGGGTGTAGGGAGTTAAGCCAGCAAAATATAAGGGGTTTTTAGCTCGTATGATCATACACCCTCTAAAATTTCAGTATTGAGAGACAACGGAAGCAATGTGTAGAAGCTTTTAACTGTATTTTATACAACTAAAATCTATAGAATGACTTGCCAAAGGATATAATTGTATTTCGTGCATCTATTTTTGTGATTTATGACTCTATGGGTGAATTCATTAGTTTTTAAGTGTATAGACTACAATTAAAATCATGATGATCCCACTTACATACGGAATAAGTGTATGAAATGCAGTTATTTTACAGTTTTAATTTAGTTCTGCTCAAAAGCTACACAGAGAAGAAGAAAAATTATTTATGAATTTTTTTTGCTAAAAAATAAGGTGGTTTAAAGGTAGGGAGAGCGTGAACGATAAACAAGCACGTTTATTTCGTATAGAGCAATTGAAAAAAAGAATAAAAATAGAAATCCCATCAGGATCTCTATACAGTGAGTGTATCGAAGCTTTAGGTCCTAATACAAGAGTTTATAGTTCGGAAAAGTCGTCTGAAATTGTATCTTTGATGGAGAAAATGGTTAATTTCACACAGTGGGCGCGGATTGATTGGGAATCTATTGATCAAAAGAGATCCTTAAAGAAGCCGGAAGAACTGAAAGACATCGAACCTATTTTATTGAGAGACAACTACTTTGTGGTGTGGAATGAATTCAGTCTTCCGATAGTAGAAACTAATTTAGATAATATTATAAAAAACTTCAATGATGTAATTGCTGTTGGATTTGATACATGGATTGTAAATTTGGATAAAGGAATTATTATTGAAAGTCATCACGAGGGGGATTTAACAATGGGTTGGATTACAACCTAAAATTTGAAGTGAAAGAGGGTGGGAATGACACCCCTCGCCTCCTTCAGTCCCCCTAAGACTCAGCCTTCTTTCGAGCCCGGAACCGTCTCACCTTCATGAGGTTGCCACATGCTTTATCATCGCAGTACCGCTTAGAACGGTTGCGTGTATCATCGTAATACACCCAGAGACAATCAGGATTATCGCAGATGCGGAATCGAGAAGGCTCTTTTTCAAGCAATGCCTCCGCAAAAGATGCAACTATTTCCGCCATCACCTGCTCCCAACTGCTATGTAGTGGCAATAATGAAATCTCCGCTTGCTCGTCACTTTTCCATACAATTCGCCGCGTAACAGGACCCTTGTCCATATAGAGATTGAGTTGCTTCAGCATATTTTCATCCATCGACTTTCCTTGTACAATGGCCTGTACCCAGCCCCACAGTAGGGAGCGAAGCTTTTTTAGCTGTTCCAGTTCTATCGCATTCGGCATCTGTGTTTCAAATAGAGCATACTCCCTCAGCCATTTAGAAACCCACTTCTCTTCATCGAGCCTGTCCCGATCCTTATTCTTATCCCCTGTTCGCCAATCCCGCCAGTAACTGTTGATGAAATCCTCCCACAACACGGTCTGTTCCTCCTTTCCGCACAACTCTCGATTACAACGATTGTAACAGTTAAAAATAAGATTAGCTAGTTACTTGAATGATCGCTGGAAATATGCTACATTTCTTGTGTAACCACTATATGATGGTTTAAGTGGTTACATAATTCAGTTAGTATTAGGAGGTTGAACATGCAAAATAAAATCAGTGAGGTTCTGCTGCAAAATTGGGATTATTGCATGGATATCGAAGATTGGGCTCCGCCGTTAAGCGATGCACTGGAAGGTGTGGACAGTAAACANNTCCAGAGGGGAGTGCAATCAATTCCATCTGGGAGACGGTTAACCATCTAACATATTATAAGGTGCGTTTGCTGCGAAAGTTAAAAGGGTTGCCCAAACAACCTGATGCTGAAAGCAACGATGATACCTTCACTGTAACAACGGAAGGGGAAGAAGCATGGGCGAAAGCTGTTGCAGATCTGTAGGACGTGCATGCTGCTCTTAGAGAAATCATTGAGGCTTTGGAAGAAGGCGCATATGATTGGGGTGGTTCGGGTCATGCCCCAGGGGAAGAGGTAATGAGTCTTATCCTGCATGATTCATACCACACCGGACAAATTATAATGCTTCGTAAACTGCAAGGTTCCTGGGTTTCCAACCGTAGTTTTAATTAGAACCTCTACTATAAAAATATAAGCCACACTCCTCTATACGGGTTTACCTGGTGCAGCGGTTGTGTGGCTTTTCTTTATTTTAACCTTTTGGGGTGCTTCGATATTGAATCGGCGAGCATCCCATNNTTTTTTGAACAATCTAGAAAAGTAGTAGGGGTCCTGCATCCCGATAGCACTAGCGATTTCTTTAATATGTAGATCGGTTAATGCTAGCAGTTGACTGGCACGCTGCATTTTGAGGCGCAGATAGAATTCAATCGGGGGGACCCCGGTTTCTTGATTAAATAGATAAATTAGATGCTGCTTCGATAACCCCATATGCTTCGCTACATCCGGGAGTGAAATGGAGCTGTTGATTAGATCCGGCATGTAGCGAATGGCTTGCTCAAGATAACGTTCATTCTTTTTATCTTGCTCAGAGTTCATGGTACTCAATCCCACGTGACTGATCAGATGACGAATGCACTGAGACACATAGATATGATTACGCATGGCATAAGGCTTATCCGATAACAGGGCATAACATCGTTCGAAATCCTCAATCCATTGGGTATGAAGGTTCAGTGTAAAAGTTAGAGGCTCTACATCCATGGCATAAGTTTGAATTAACGCAGCGGCATGTGTTCCTTTTAGAG
>DOJM01000123.1:3235-4372 GCA_003529225.1 Paenibacillus sp. | reverse complement strand
CGCTCTTGGGAAGTAGCCAATGTCACTTACATAGAAGGAATTTGTTAACGGATTCTCCTGTAATTCATTCATCATGAAATCGGGCAGCACAAAAAGCTTCTGCTCATCGAAGCCATCCGGCTTTAGTGAGATATCTGTCATGATAAACCTCCTAAGAACATAATTTATTTGTCTGAAATAACAACCTATTTATAAGGATTTAACTATTTTAAGAATAAGAATATTGTCCATCAGTTACAGATTATCGTCAATTGTTTAAAAGCGCATACAACGATAGATTAGAGCTATATCACGAAGGAGGAGAGAACGAAATGAGTATGAAAGAGCCTTCTGCAATCTTAACGAACAGCGTCCGCATATGGGGGGAAATGGTTGAAATTCCTACCTATGAAACCGGAGAGCCGGATAAAAATCCAATGTTCCTCGAGAAGCGAGTCTATCAAGGCAGTTCGGGGCGTGTGTATCCACATCCTGTGATTGATAAAATTATGGATGAGAAAAAAATGAAATCATATCAGATGGTAATGCTCGAAAATGAATATATACGCATCGAGATCATGCCTGAAATTGGCGGTCGTATCTATCGTGCTCTGGACAAGACGAACAACTATGATTTTGTTTATTATAATCGCGTGATTAAACCTGCGCTTGTTGGTCTGACAGGACCATGGATTTCAGGTGGAATTGAATTTAACTGGCCGCAGCATCATCGTCCGAACACGTTTGGCCCTGTGGAGCATCTGATTACGGAGAATAAAGATGGCAGTGCAACCGTATGGGTGAGTGAAATTGACCGGATGTATGGAACCAAGGTCACAACGGGCTTCACGCTGCATCCTGGAAAAGCATATCTCGAAGTTACAGCACAGCTATACAACCGAACTTCGGAGCCGCAAACTTTCTTATGGTGGGCAAACCCTGCGGTTGCGGTCAATGACCAGACTCAATCGGTATTTCCACCGGATGTCACAGCCGTATTCGACCATGGTAAGCGTGATGTCTCCAGATTCCCTATTGCAACAGGAACGTATTACAAGATGGACTATTCCGAAGGCGTAGACATTTCGCGGTATAAAAATATTCCTGTTCCTACGTCATACATGGCGTACAAATCCGATTACAATTTCGTAGGCGGCT
>DOJM01000123.1:388-3227 GCA_003529225.1 Paenibacillus sp. | reverse complement strand
ACCATGTATCTCCGGGTAAAAAGCAGTGGACTTGGGGGAACGGCGAGTTTGGTCAAGTGTGGGACCGCAATTTAACCGATGAGGATGGACCCTATATTGAATTAATGACAGGGGTATTTACAGATAATCAACCCGATTTCACTTGGCTCCAGCCGTATGAAGAGAAGTCATTTACACAATATTTCATGCCATATAAGAACATCGGTGTTGTGAAGAATGCTTCTATTGATGCCGCCGTTAATCTTGAGGTGGATGAGACTTTACGGACTGCAACTGTTATGGCCTATGGAACTTCGGTATTCGAGGGAGCGGTTATTGAACTTAGAGGTCAGCATAGAACGTACGTGAAGGATACGGTTACGCTCTCTCCAGAATTAACCTATAAGTCCGTCATTACGTTAGATGAAGTGGATCAGCTGCATCACTTAATCGTAACGGTATTTGATGTGAACCGAAACAGCCTCATATCATATCGTCCAGCGAAGCCTAGCATTGAACAGGTTCCAAATGCAGCCAAGCCACTTCCGCTACCGGAAGAAATAAAAAGCACAGAGCAGTTGTATTTGGCTGGAGTTCACCTGGAGCAATACCGTCATGCCACGTTCGAGCCAGAGCATTATTATGAAGAAGGCTTAAGAAGAGATGCATCCGATATTCGGCTTAATGTGGCATATGGAANNTCAAGCAAGCAGAAAATCATTTCCATTCGGCTATACAATCGCTGACTTGGCGTAATCCGAATCCATATGATAGTGAAGCGTACTATCAGCTTGGTGTAGTTCTCAGCCTGCAGGATCGTAAGGAAGAAGCATTTGATGCCTTTTACAAGGCGGTATGGTCTGCAGCATTCCAAGACAGTGGATACTTTGCATTGAGTCAAATTGCTTGTGAACGTGGGGCGCATGAAGAAGCGTTGGAGCTCGCAACTAGAGCTTTGGCACGTAACACAAGAAACTATAAATCAAGACATGTGAAAACAACACTTTTACGCAAGCTTGGACGTTACACTGAGGCGATTACATTCGCAGAGGAGACATTGAAACTAGATATTGCGGACTTCGGGGCAGCTTATGAGAGAGTGCTTACGCTTAAATTGCTAGGGCGTCAAGAGGAAGCAGCTGAGGCTCAGATGATGCTAGCACAGTTCATGCGAAATGATGTGCATAACTATTTAAATCTGGCTTCAGATTATGCAGGCAGTGGATTGTTCGCGGAAGCTGCANNGATTCGTAGGGCATCGAATGAACCCGCTTATCCGATGGTGCATTACACATTGGCATATATATACGAGAAAATGGGCCGTGAGAAAGATGCGTCAACGCAGCGTCAGCTTGCTCAATCCGCATCTTCTGATTATTGCTTCCCGAATAGCTTGTTTGAGCTGCAGGTATTAGAAAGCGCGATTGCATGCAATCTCCTAGATAGTAAGGCTCATTATTATCTAGGGAATCTATTCTATGATAAAAAACGTGCCGACGATGCCATTCGTCATTGGGAGCAATCCGTCGCACTTGATGATCGTTTCCCCACTGTTCATCGTAACCTTGCACTTGCTTATTACAATAAGCGGAACGATGCTAAGGCTTCCTTGCAGTCACTTGAACAAGCTTTCCAGTGCAATACGAATGATGCGAGAGTATTCTACGAGCTGGACCAATTGCATAAGAAGATGGGTGTTTCTGCTCAGGAGCGTATGGCAAGACTGCAACGGCATATGGAGCTTGTGGAGAAGCGGGATGATCTATACCTTGAATATGTGACACTACTGAATTTGCTTAGCAAGTATGAAGAGGCTTTGTCTATTCTATTACGACGTCAATTCCATCCATGGGAAGGCGGCGAAGGGAGAGCCACGGGACAATATGTCTTGGCGCTTGTTGAACTGAGCAAGCAGGCGAATCAGGAAGGGCAATATGAAGAGGCTATCTTATTATTAACACGTGCGCTTCATTATCCAGAAAATTTAGGTGAAGGTAAGCTCGATGGTGCGCAAGAGAATAATGTGTATTATGAGCTTGGTATGGCTTATAACGGATTAGGCAAGACGGTGGAAGCTGCACGGTACTGGGCGATTGCGTCACAAGGCTTGGAGGAACCAGCCAGCGCGATGTACTATAACGATCAGCCGCCAGAAATGATCTTCTATCAGGGCTTAGCATGGGCACAGCTGAATCATCCGAAGGAAGCGAACCGCCGTTTTAATAAGCTGATTGATTTTGCAGAGAGACATCTTTTTGATGAGGTGAAGATTGACTATTTTGCCGTATCCTTACCTGATTTCCTCGTATTCGAGGATGATCTGAATAGACGCAATCAAATTCATTGCTTGTTCATGATGGGTTTAGGTTTACTAGGCTTAGGGAAAATGGCAGAAGCGAATGAGCGTTTTGAAGAAGCGTTGCACTTGGAGCCGAACCATCAGGGTGCCCGAATTCACAAGGCGATGTGCTTGGAATCGTAAAAGAAATAAAGCAGTTACATGATGCCGGATAATAACTGGTTCGATTTGGAATTGCGTTTCAACTCTGAAAGCCCTGGGTTAACGGAGACTATCTACCAGCCTATATTCGAAAGGAGAGATTGATGATGGAACCGGGATATAAAGATAGAAGCGTTGAATTGGAGCATACAGAGGTGCAACGGAAATCGGATTCCAGTGTTGTCGCATCTACCTTTATTAAATATGCTGCTTATATTATTATTTTTTTCGGAGCACTTTTCTTCTTGGTCAGTTATGTATTCCCTATGTTCTAATTGGGATTCCAACGAATCCTATACAAAAATCCATCCCCTGTAAGCAGCGGGATGGATTTTTGAATTTAACGAATCCTATAAATTT
>DOJM01000123.1:0-358 GCA_003529225.1 Paenibacillus sp. | reverse complement strand
CAGAATTACGATAAAAGAACCAGCACTCGTTCAGCAGCTTGATCTGACGGCGGTCTTTTTTGTAATAGGCTTTCATCAGTTGATGGCAGAGCCACTGTGGCAAGGGTATCACTCCTCTAANNTACCTAAGTTAGCATATGGAGAAATGAGCCTAAAGGTGACGATTTACAGAATGCTTTCTGCTTCCTCTTCGTACCACTGCTCTAATTGAGCTTGCAGCGCCCGAATCTCGGTCAGCAGGGAGATGAGTGGATAGTTCTTCTGCTCCTGAACAGAGGCAAAAGCTTGTTCCAATCTATTGATATAATCCAGACCGGACTCCAGGGAGTAATCCTCACGCAGCAGATCCAATGAATCA
>DOJM01000590.1:4108-6313 GCA_003529225.1 Paenibacillus sp. | reverse complement strand
AATAAAGTCGTAAATGTGGTCTATCACCTGGAGTTCGGCAAACTTACTCGATACACTGCGAACTACGAGAAATTCCTGAATATGGCCGAGATGAATAAGATCCAACACATAGATGCTTATGAGAAACAACAGGATTTTATTAAGAAACAAGAGGATTTCATTCAGCGTAACAAAGCTCGTGCCTCCACATCTGGACGGGCGAAGAGCCGTGAGAAACAGCTGGATCGTATGGATCGAATTGATCGACCAGAAGAAGCTGCAAAACCTACCTTTAAGTTTNNGCATTGATTTCGAGATTGGTTACGACCGTCCGTTGCTACCGATGCTGAACATGACCATTGAACGTGGAGAGAAGATCGCTATAACTGGTTGCAATGGTGTCGGTAAATCGACGCTACTGAAGACTATTCTTGGCGTGATTCCTACGTATAGCGGTAAAACCTATCTAGGAGATTATCTGAACTCAGCGTATTTCCAACAAGAAGTGAAAGCAGCTAATCTTACACCTATTGAGGATGTCTGGAATGAATTTTCTAGTCTAACTCAGAATGAAGTGCGTGGACATCTAGCTCGCTGTGGTCTAAAAAATGAGCATATTACCCGACCGCTTAGCATGCTGAGTGGTGGTGAACAAGCTAAGGTCCGTCTCTGTAAGCTGTTGATGCGTGAGAGCAACTGGGTTCTGTTCGATGAACCTACCAATCACCTTGATGTTATTGCCAAGGCTGAGCTGAAGCGTGCATTACAAGAATATAAAGGCACAGTCCTGCTCGTCTCCCATGAACCNNTTGGGATGTTGAACAGTGGTCAGCAGTACAAGTATAGAATAGAATCATCATATTCCCGGGGAATAGCAGACTATCTGCTGTTCTCCGGTTTTTGGATACGGGGAGGGAAACCGAATGATTCATACAGATGGTCGTGAAGATCGTTATTCTCGTCAGGTACGATTTGCGCCATTTGGAGCAGAGGGACAACAAGGGCTGGCGCAGTCTAGTGTATTAGTAGTGGGAGCAGGTGCGCTTGGTACAGGGATTGCAGAGACATTGGTACGCTGCGGGGTCGGAAGAATTATTTTAGCTGACCGTGATTATGTAGAGTGGAGTAACATTCAGAGGCAACAACTCTATACCGAGGCAGATGCACTAGAACGAATGCCTAAAGCTGCCGCTGCGCAGAGCAGACTTCAACAGATTAATTCTGAGGTCGTTATTGAAGCCCACGTTATAGATGTTCGGGTCGAAGAGTTGGGAGGGCTCATTTCAGGGGTTGATCTGATCATGGATGGTACAGACAATTTTGATACTCGACTCATTATTAATGATATGGCGCAAAAGCACGGTATTCCTTGGATCTATGGTGCATGTGTAGGCAGTTATGGAATAACCTATACGATTTTGCCTGGAGAAACTCCATGTCTCCATTGTCTTCTAGGCACAGTACCTCNNATACTTCCGCAAGCAGTACAACTAGTTACGGCAAATGCTACGGCAGAGGCGCTGAAACTACTAGGTAAGCGTAAAGCTCAATTAAGGAACAAACTGTTAACGTTTGATGTGTGGCGGAATGAATACCATGAAATTGGAGTAAAAGCTGCCAAAAAGAAAAACTGCCCTTCTTGTGGGAGTCATCCGATCTATCCATATCTTATGGCAGCAAATACCGAGCGAGGCGATGTTCTTTGTGGAAGGGATACAGTACAAATTCGCCCTGCGAGACCACAGAAGCTTAACTTGCAGGAAATTGCGGATCGTTTATCTCGTTTAGGAAGCGGAAGTGTGGACAGCAACGCTTATCTGGTTTCTCNNGGTAGAGCGTTGATTCATGGGACAAAAGATATTGCTGCTGCTCGAAGCTTTTATCATCGATATTTTGGATAAAAAAGCTCTAAATAGGTGTTCAGGCCATTTCTTAGGAATGGTCTTTTTGTTTTCCGGGAATTCTATACGTACCGCAGTGATGCTGGTGCAAGTCATATGGATATGGGGGAACTTTGTGATTGAGCAAATAATATGGTATATGGCTGATAGCAGTAGTAGAGAAGAAGATCGAGTCGTTATAGAAAGTGTGCTACAAGATATTGGACTTGAAGCAACAATAAGCGAAGATCCCGAGGATCTCCGCTTATCCATATCAAAAGTAGAACCGGTACTGCTGCTTGCTGAGTTATGCGAGGTGGGGACTTGGGAAGGCTGGGACATAATT
>DOJM01000590.1:0-4072 GCA_003529225.1 Paenibacillus sp. | reverse complement strand
GATACTACCGGTAATGGTGATTTCCGGTGAACAATCTGAATCTGGAACCGGGGCAGTTTCGGCGTTCTCAGCCGGGGGTAATGAATATATGACAAAACCTTTACATACCGGTGAATTCAAGCACAGAATTCTAAATTTGTTAACCCTTACTGGACGGCGTCGAAATTTAAATCATATACTAAGAGTCGATGGTTTAATGCTCGATCCCAGCCGCAGATTTGTAAGCCGCGAAGGGATCGAGTTAAAGATGACGCCCAAAGAATTTGATCTATTGTATTATCTCGCTGCGNNTGATACTTAAGGAAGTATGGGGTTACCAATTTCACGCAGATACCAATGTGGTAGATGTTTACATCAGACATATCCGTTTGAAAGTTGATAAAGGTCACCGGAACAAGTTGATTCATACTGTTCGCGGAACAGGATATGTAATGAGGGCGCCCGAAGGCGGCACCACATCCTGAGACTATTTCTCTATTATAGTTAGAACTCTACTTCAGAGTCGTTGTTTACAGTACGCGGCGAGCTTTTAAATATGTTCTTTTCCAAGTACCAGAGTTCAGATCGGAAATCGTAACACCAGGTTTACCGTAAGTGTGCAGAATTTTACCATTGCCGGCATAAACAGCAACGTGAGTTACGTTTTTACCAGTTGCTCTGCTACCGCTGGAGAAGAATACGAGATCGCCTACACGAAGATTTGCTTTAGATACGGCTGTTCCTTTTTTGGATTGTTCTGCAGCCGTACGAGGCAGTGTCACGTTATATTGTTTAAAGATGTATTTTGTAAAAGAAGAGCAGTCAAAAACTTTTGTAGTAGATGTGGATGCACCGAACTTGTAAGACACTCCCATATATTTCTTTCCGAGATTCACTACGCTTTGACCTTTAGACACGGAAGCTGCTTCAACTTTTGTTGCTCCTATGCCAGTTGCCATCATTGTACCTAAGCCCATTGTAGTAACCATTCCTATAACAATCGCTTTTTTAATCCATTGTTGTTTATTCATGTTGTAGTACCTCCAAGGTGTTAGTCTTTGTTGTTGTGTTTGTCTGTCTTGCTTGCCTGATTCGTAGTATAGCAGGTTATCTATGACATAAAAATTGGAAGAGGTGCAATAAAGTGAAGCTGGGCATGGGTTGTAAGCGTTTTATTAAAAAATCATTAAAAGTTACAAAAAATTAATAATTTGATGTAAAAGGATTCTAAAAAAGCCGAAAAACCCTTGGTACAAAAGGGCTTTTACGGCTTTCTCGAATTTGAGCTAAAAGTTACAATGATGTTTCTAAACTATAAAAAAGTAGCATTTTTACGATNNTGATCAGCAACAATCCACTTCGAATGGAAACCGTTCCTGAGGATGATACCAATTTGTTACTCACACCAAGTGATTGTCCAAGCTTTAGTGTTGCGTCAGTCAATGGATATTGAAATCCTTCTAAGGTAATACCGGACACTTCTGGGGTTAGAGGCAGTAAAGAAACGTAGGTGTAACCTAAATCGTTGATAACAGCCTGGGATCCTGTGAGGGTTATATAGTTATGAGTGTCCATGACGTAGCAATTGATTTGACGTTGTAGGGCTCTAGTCATCATTTGAATGCTAGCTAGGGAGTGGTCAATTCGAGTACCCGTAACACCTAATAGTAGAATAGAATCGGGTTGCTGATCCATTGCAATATCTAGCGCCATCTCGCTATCTGTCAAATCTTTGTTCACGGCATCACAGGTGATGGTCTTTTTACTTTTGGATTTAATATCTTGAAGCGCTTCAGGCGAAACGGAATCAAAATCACCAACTGCTATATCTGGTGTATATCCGTGTGAAATGAGAAATAGCGCTCCCTGATCCGCACCGATAATAAAATAATCTTCATCTAATAGGTTCAAATATTCTGGAGAAAGTTCTCCACCTGCAAAAATAACGACTCGTTTGGATGACATAACATCCATTCCTCCTCTTAAACCTCTTGTTGAGTATCCTGTCCAGTATAATGCAGATCGAAAGGTTGCACAATTGACCTCGAGAACGCTAAAATGATAGTGTGTAATCTTTTGAGTATAAATTCACATATATTTAGGTTTAACAACTGGGAGGTGAACGAAATCGTTAGAGTACTGTTTGTATGTCTGGGTAATATTTGTCGATCACCTATGGCGGAGGCTGTTCTCCGGCATAAGATTAATGAACGAGAACTATCTGATAAGATTCTTGTAGACTCAGCGGGAACTGGAGATTGGCATATAGGAAAAGAGCCGCATGAAGGAACGAGACGTATCCTTGATCAGAACGACATTAGCTATGAGAACATGTTAGCACGGCTAGTCGACAGTGAAGATTTTCAAAAATTTGACTATATCGTCTGTATGGACAAGTCTAATGGAGAGAATGTTCGAAAGATTCCTGGCGGGAAAGACGCCGAGCTAATGTTCTTCATGGATTTATTGCCTGAGGAGGAGCTGCGCGAAGTGCCGGACCCATATTTTACAGGTAATTTTGAACAAGTATATGATTTGATCAATGCGGGTTGTGATATATTGTTGGAAAGAATGATAAGAGAAAAGCTGTAACCCATTCGNNGCCCCAGAGATGATGTCCGTCTTTCTCTCGGAAGGATACGGTTGCTCCACGTGATTCAAGCAATGTTTTTGTTTCTCGGTTCATTTGAACGAAATCATAAATGCCAGTATCCGTTTTGTAGTCTGTTTCCTGCAGACCAACGACCATATTAATGTTGAGCCAGGAGAGATCTTCTTCTTTAGCCAGCATGTCGCGGGATTCAGGATAGAATGCACCGGAAAGACTGAGGATGCGTGTGAAGATCGCAGGATAAGCAAGTGCAAGATGGAGCGATACACTGCCCCCAAGTGAATCACCGGCTAGGATTCGTTCATCCGGAGTACGACGTACAGGATATTTTTGTTCAATGAAGGGAATAATCTCTTCGGAAAAGCAAGATAAGTACTGCTTGAATCTGCTACCAAAAGGAGCGTATTCTTGAGTCCGAACAGTGACGTCTACTTCGACACCAACAATGATGAAGGGCTCCACGTCTTCTTCTATAATAAGACGTCCAGCGAGTGTAGCGATGCGGCCAAAGTTAAAGAACTCTTCGCCGTCTTGGCAGTACACCACTGGGTAGCTTAAGACTTCGTTGTAGCCGGGAGGGAGATAGATGCGTAATTTACGTTCCTCCTGCAGATGTTTACTCCAAAGTGTTTCTTTTACAATTGTGCGTTTCAGAAAAACAGAATCGCTCATAGTTGCCACGTCACCTTTCTTGTCGAGTTTTGCAATNNGCTCTAAAATAAATAGCTGAGTAACTGTGTGATTAATCATTTACTTGTTTCGGAAGTTATAAACTGTTATATAAAAATAGATAACCTGTTATACATACAAAATTTAAAGGAATATAAATTTTATAAGTATTTCTTTGACGAAAGTAACTAAACAGGTGTATAATAATATTATAACAGAGGCAGCTGNNTGATATTCAAATTTTTTTATTGAGGTGAAGATAATGAGTAAAGTTCCTTATGAAGTGTATACAGAGGACGTCGAGGCTCTAACGGTACTTTCCCCGGATGGAGAAATTATCAACAAGGATAAAATGCCTGATTTAACCGACGATCAACTGAAAGAAATTATGTATCGTATGGTATTTACCCGTACTTGGGATGATCGTGCAGTAAATCTTGGTCGTCAAGGCCGTCTTGGTTTCTACGCACCGGTATCCGGTCAAGAAGCTACTATGATTGGTAGCGAGTACGCTTTGGAGAAAGAAGACTTCTTATGCCCAGGCTACCGTGATATTCCGCAGCTAGTATGGCACGGACTTCCGTTGTACCAAGCATTCTTATATTCCCGTGGACACCAACATGGTGGAGCTATTCCTGATGGCGTTAATGTATTGATGCCACAAATTATCATCGGCGCGCAAATCCTGCACGCTACAGGAATTGCAATGGGCTTTAAATTGAAGAAACAAAAGAGTGTTGCAATTACTTACACTGGTGATGGCGGTTCTTCTGAAGGCGATTTCTATGAAGGCTTGAACTTTGCTGGTCGCTT
>DOJM01000589.1:3991-5894 GCA_003529225.1 Paenibacillus sp. | reverse complement strand
ATCCCGTGTCTCGTGAGCCCCAAAAGATGTGGTTGTTCCAAATTTCACAATCAACACTTCATATGTGGGACCGTTGTTTATATAAACATTCTAGTTTATTTTCTATAAAAACACTGTGACAAATATCACCTTTCGAGTGATATTTGTCACCTTTATCTAAGTCCACTACTATNNATTAATTATCAAATCTTCCGTAGAACGCATTACGGTATACATCAGCAAGTTCAGATACCAGTGGCAGCTTAGGATTGGCAGTTGTACATTGATCTTCAAACGCACGGTCAGCCAAGTAATCTACGTGGGATTCGAAGTCCTTAGGATCAAAGCCCAGTTGTTGGAACGATTCTTCGATGCCCAATTTTTTATTCATATCGCGAATAGCATTGATCAGGCTAGTTACACCTTCTTCAGTTGTGCGAGCTGGCAATCCCAGAATACGGGCAATCTCAGCATAACGCTCGTCAGCTACGAAGTGCGAATATTTAGGGAACGAAGCGAACTTCGTAGGTTTTTTAGCATTGTAGCGGATAACGTGTGGCATAAGGATCGCGTTAGTACGACCATGAGCAGTGTGGTACTGTCCGCCCCATTTATGCGCCAAACTGTGGTTAATCCCCAAGAATGCATTGGCAAAGGCCATACCAGCAAGTGTTGATGCGTTATGCATTTTCTCACGTGCTACTCTGTCGCCTTCCAGCGCCGATTTTTCAAGGTATTGGAATACCAGTTGGATGGCTTTAATAGCTAGACCATCAGTATAGTCACTTGCCATTACAGATACATAAGCTTCGATAGCATGTGTCAATACGTCCATACCTGTATCAGCAACCGCAGTTTTTGGCAAGCTGTATACGAACTCCGGATCAATGATAGCTACATCTGGAGTTAACTCGTAGTCAGCCAAAGGATATTTAGTGTGCTGTTCAGTTGTTTTATCGGTAATAACTGCGAAAGATGTTACTTCCGAACCTGTACCCGAAGTAGTTGGAATCGCTACAAACTTAGCTTTGTTACCAAGTTTAGGGAATTTGTATACCCGTTTACGGATATCCATGAATTTTTGTTTCAGACCATTAAAGTCTGCGTCTGGATGTTCATAGAATAACCACATTCCTTTTGCAGCATCCATTGGGGAACCGCCGCCAAGTGCGATGATGCAGTCCGGTTGGAACCTGTTCATCATTGCAGTACCTTTTTCAACTGTAGTTGTCGATGGATCTGGTTCAACTTCCGAGAACACTTCGATAGCGACAGGAGTTTGACGTTGACGCAGGTAATGTTCAACTCTTTCAACATATCCGAGCTTAACCATCATTGGGTCAGTGATAATTGCGACACGTGTGATATCAGGCATTTTGGTCAGGTACTGAGTAGCGCCTTTTTCGAANNAATAGATCTTGTCAGGTACTTTAAACCATTGCATATTCACGGTACGACGATTCACCCTTTTCACGTTGATCAAATTGATTGCTGTAACGTTTTGCGACACGGAGTTACGACCATAAGATCCGCAGCCCAGAGTCAACGAAGGGATATTAGTATTATAGATATCGCCGATCGCACCATGTGTGGAAGGCGAGTTAACGAGAATACGTCCTGTTTGCAGACGGTTAGAGAACTTCATGATTACTTCTTCGTTGTTGGAGTGGATAGCCGAGCTATGTCCCATACCACCAAATTCAACAATTTGAGCTGCGCGTTCGATACCTTGATCTGCATTCTTAACTTTGTAGCAAGCAAGAACCGGGCTTAATTTTTCAGCGGACAATGGATATTTAGTGCCTACACCTTCAAGTTCTGCTACCAGAATCTTTGTGCCGGCAGGGACTTGAATACCACACATTTCAGCAATTTTTACTGCAGATTGACCTACGATTGCTGGGTTAACAGCACATTTATCTAC
>DOJM01000589.1:1603-3932 GCA_003529225.1 Paenibacillus sp. | reverse complement strand
TGCTCGGAAGCACAGATCATACCATTATCAAATGTTTTAGAAAGAATGATGTCCGTTACGGCTTGATCAATATCCGCGCTCTTTTCAATGAAAGCAGGTACGTTACCAGGGCCTACGCCAAGTGCTGGTTTACCACAGCTGTAAGCTGCTTTTACCATTGCAGAACCACCAGTTGCCAAGATAAGAGCAACGTCTGGGTTGTTCATCAATGCGTTTGTCTTATCCATTGTTGGCATTTCAATCCATTGGATACAGTTCTCAGGAGCGCCAGCTTTCACGGCAGCATCATGAAGAATTCTTGCAGCTGCAGCACTACACTCTTGCGCAGATGGGTGGAAACCGAATATAATAGGGTTTCGTGTCTTAATCGAAATCAACGCTTTAAACATCGTGGTGGATGTAGGGTTGGTTACCGGTGTGATACCCATAACAATTCCGACGGGTTCAGCAATTTTTTGGAAGCTATCATAAGCGTTGTCTTCAATAACGCCTACTGTTTTATCGTATTTAATTCCGTGCCAGATATATTCAGTTGAGAAGATGTTCTTCGTAATTTTGTCTTCGTATACGCCGCGTCCAGTTTCTTCTACGGCCAATTTGGCGAGGTACATATGTTTGTCGAGTCCAGCCAACGCCATTGCATGAACGATTGTGTCAACTTGCTCTTGATCTAGCGCCATGAACGCCTCATGCGCTTTTTTTGCTTTATCCACTAAATTCTGAATATACTCTTCAGCGGTAACTTGTTTAACTTGGGCGGCGACTTCGTTCTTAACTGCCATCTCCCTCGTCCTCCTGTCAATTTTTAGTTGTTTTTCTCTACACATTTATCTTATCACATGATTTCAACCTTGTATAGTGAAATCTTTCACAAAGTATAAAGTTTTTTTGATTCGTTTTCAAAGCGCTTTCATTCGATCATATTATAGTCCTTTTACCATATTATGTGCTATAAATCCCTTTAAATCTTAGAATTATACTTTAATAAGCAAAATTTCGAACCCATTTCATTCCATTTTTCTAAAAACACTACTCTAAAAACATTCCCTCTATCGCAGAAATTTACGATTTTCCTACGCCATAATAATTTCCCGCTGATTATCACTATTTCTGATGATTTATAAATTTATAAATCTCACAACAAAAAAATCGACCATGAAAGGGCCGATTTTTACATTAGACTATTCTGCTTTAATCGTACCAAAGAATTTCTCTTGTACTGTTTTAGCTGCTGCTTCTAGCTGGCTCTTGGAATCCGTTCCTTTTTTGGAGAATAGCTCTTGAATAACATTGGACATGGTTGCGTAATAGTCCTGTGTATTGTATTGAGCTTCAGGTTTACCATCCAAAAGTCCCATAATGTCAGGGCTATATTGGTATACATTAGTGTACTTGTCATAAACCGCTTTGGTCTTCTTACCAAACTCAGGATCTGCTGAGTAGTAATCTAAGAGCGGCGGGATAAAGTAATTGCCTGTGATATAACGGAATGCCTATGCAGGAATTCTTTATCCCCAGTATTTTGACATAATGCCAGATACCATAGGAAATAGCAGTCCCTACATGAAGCTGAAGATTCGAATGCTGCCAGAGATCACAGCTTTCTGTTCCGTCTATTGTAGCAATAGGGTAGCAAGCTCCATCGCAATCAACATCTCTATCACGTTGTATAGCCTGAGGTAATGTCTTATATCTAAAGTCCAGCAAGCTCCGAGCGGCCTTAGGATTATTAAACATATAGAATGGTAAGCAATAAGACTCTGTATCCCAGAACGCCAAACCACGATACACTTCTCCCGTCAATCCTTTAGCGCCGATGTTGAACCCCGGATGATCACCATGATAAGTCTGATAAAGCTGGAAAATGCAAAAACGAATGCCCTGCTGATTCTCAGGATCGCCCTCGATCCGAATATCACTTGTCTCCCAGATACCATTCCAATATGCCGTCTGATCCGCGAATATTTGAGTATCACTCAGTTGGCTTGCACTTTCAGCAAGAACTATCCCTTTGCTCCACAGTTCTTCAGCTGTATGGCAGATTCACTATCCGAACAGTTGATAACTTGCTTTGTAAAATGAGCCGATTCTCCCTGAGCAAGATCCATAGTAAAGCTTTGTCCAATAAATTTATCATATTCAACCCGGGTAAGCTGAAGCGGCTGCGAAGATTGTAAAATAAAGCTGGAGAATAGCTTGTTAGCTGTATTGACTGTTCTCGCCATAATAGCTGTGGTAGATCCTTGTTCTCCACTGCGGAGACTACTCCACATACATTCGCCGCGTTCTTCATGAATAATGTTGAAATCAAGACCTGCACAAATGTCCA
>DOJM01000589.1:0-1579 GCA_003529225.1 Paenibacillus sp. | reverse complement strand
CGTCATACTGACCAAGCGTGTGAAGACAACCTTTAAGATTTTTCCATCATCTAGGTGCCAGATTAGCTCCCTCCGATAGGTCCCACTACGAAGATCCAGTTTGCGTACATAATCCGATATTTTACTTTTTGCCAGATCAAGCTGTTCACCATTCACAGTGATCCGTGTATACAGCCAGTCCACCGCATTCACCATATATCTTAGTGAGCGAATAATTCCTTTATAATGATTGCCTATGTCCAATTGTTCATTTAGCCCGTTGAAATAACTACCTTGCAGGGAATCCCCGGAGTAACCTTCCTCGGCATACCCCCGCACACCCATATACTCATTTCCCAGCGGAAAAATAGATTCCGAGGTCCGATTTCGTTCTGGATCAAAGCCCTCTTCAATAATTGCCCAAGGATCTACCTTAAGATATTTGTCTGCCACTTTAGCCATGTATGATTTCCCCTTCTCCTGGTTTTTGCTCCATTCTCAGGATATCGCTCCATACCCGTTGCGCCAATGTCTGACCTTAATGAAGATGTGTGCATTTATACGGAGCTGAAATCGAACGGATTTCTATATCATGAATTGTTGCAGTATAATATGTAGAATCTAATAAGAACCAAAAAAACAGCGACAGACCCATTATTTGAGAATAATGGATTGCCACTGCTGATATGTAAAGAACAACATAACCTTATTACTCCTTTTTAGTTGAAAATCATATTACATCTAGCACTTTTGAAGTGAAAATAATCACAATGTTGAAAATTCGACACTTTTAATTGGATTTTCTTAACCAAATCGAAGATTTTAGAGGTATAATTAATTTAAAATTTACTGAAAAACTGAGGGAATAAAGGGGATGTCGATTATGCTAAAAGANNGAAAGAACGCGTTGTTCCAGAGGGTTCACATCTTTTCTGGGAAGGCGACTACTCGGATAAATTGTTTTATATCAAACGTGGACGTGTGAAATTAACTAAATCAACGGATGAAGGTAAAGAACTTATTCTTTATATGTACCAAGCCGGCGATATGGTAGGTCAAGCGGACCCATTCTTCAGCACCAAGCACAGCTTTACTGCAGAAGTGATTGAAGAAAGTGAAGTAGGCGTCATCGAGCAAAAGGATTTAGAAATTCTTATTTGCCAGCATTGTGATTTTGCCATCGACTTTATGAAATGGATGGGCATTCATCACCGTCTAACTCAAACGAAATTCCGTGATCTGATGATGTACGGCAAACNNAACAAAAAAATTACGCATACAGATTTGTCCAACATGATCGGCGCTACTCGTGAGAGTGTGAACCGGATGCTGAGCGACTTGCGTAAAAAAGACGCGGTTGAGTACGAGAACGGTATGATTGTCATCAAGGATCTTGGTATGCTGCAGGAAATTTGCCACTGTGAAATGTGTCCAAACGAGATCTGCCGTATTTAGTTCCGTTATAATATACCTTCTATTCTCCTCAATGAATCATACATGACCCAATTATTCTGCACATTATAAATAGAGTGGTCAAAGGCGCCTAACATAGGCGTCTTTTTTTATATCACAAGACAAACAAAAACGCCTTCGTCGTCCC
>DOJM01000586.1:4085-6716 GCA_003529225.1 Paenibacillus sp. | reverse complement strand
CTGCTTGTCTAATGCTCAGTTCAGAGAGGACGGATTCATGAAGGAGTTTTCTCAGAAACAGGATTTCTGTTACTGAGAAGGCTTCTTTTTAGGTGCATTTGAGTAGAGCTTGTCGCTTGACATGATATAGGGTAGGGGGGTATACTAACATTAAGAAGAGGATGATACAAACAATGGAAATCATCACAAAAGTGAAAGAGGTGTTTATATAATGACTACTGCTGCGGCGGGACAATCACAAACTTCATTACAAATCACAGGGATGACTTGTGCTGCTTGTGCAAACCGCATAGAAAAAGGCTTGAACAAGTTAGAAGGTGTAACAGAAGCCAACGTAAACTTTGCAATGGAAAGGGCTACAGTGACTTATGATCCGAACATAGTGGACGTAAGTAAGATGGAAGCAAGTATTCAGAAGCTTGGGTATAGCACGGCTAAAGAAGCTGTAGATTTACAGCTTGTAGGTATGACATGCGCTGCTTGTGCGCTGAAAATTGAAAAGACTCTGAATAAGCTACCAGGAGTAAGTACGGCCAATGTGAACTTTGCGATGGAAACAGCACATGTCGAATATAATCCCGTTGAAGTTTCTGTAACTGACATGCAGAAGCGGGTGGAGAAGCTTGGGTATAAGGCTGTTCCTAAACAAGAGCAAGGGGACCCAGCAGAACAGCGAAAACAAGATTTATCCAAGCAAAAGCGTAAGCTTCTAATCTCCGCAATTCTTTCGTTTCCACTACTGTGGGCGATGGTGAGCCACTTTTCCTTCACTTCGTGGATCNNTGGCAACACCAGTTCAATTTTATATTGGTAAACAATTTTACATCGGTGCTTATAAAGCACTACGTAACGGCAGTGCGAACATGGATGTTCTAGTTTCACTTGGGACCTCAGCGGCCTTTTTTTACAGCCTTTATTTAACGATTGTTTGGGCTGTCGATGGTGGGAGCGTGCATCATGGACCAGAAATGTATTATGAAACAAGTGCAGTATTGATTACCTTGGTTCTAATGGGGAAATTGTTCGAATCCTTGGCAAAAGGACGGACCTCGGAAGCTATTAAATCCTTGATGGGACTGCAAGCCAAGACAGCCTTAGTTGTCCGCGATGGTGAAGAATTAAGCATTCCTGTAGAGGAAGTTATTACCGGTGATATAGTACTTGTTCGTCCAGGGAATAAAGTACCTGTGGATGGTGAAGTTCTGGAAGGGATCTCGTCGGTAGATGAATCCATGCTGACCGGAGAAAGCCTCCCTGTTGAAAAGAAAGCTGGAGATTCCGTCATTGGAGCGACGATTAATAAAAACGGTATGCTTCGAATCAAAGCAACAAAAGTAGGTAAGGAAACCGCACTTGCGCAGATCATCAAAGTGGTAGAAGAAGCGCAGGGTTCAAAAGCTCCTATTCAACGGGTTGCTGACGTCATCTCCGGTATCTTTGTTCCTATCGTTGTTGGGATTGCCGTTATTGCATTCTTAGTATGGTACTTCATCGTAACACCGGGTGATTTTGCAGGAGCCTTGGAAAAAGCAATCGCCATTCTGGTTATCGCTTGTCCTTGTGCTTTGGGTCTGGCTACGCCAACCTCCATTATGGCTGGTTCCGGACGTGCAGCTGAACTGGGAATCCTGTTCAAAGGCGGAGAGCATTTAGAGCAAACACATAAAATTGATACGATTATCTTGGATAAAACAGGCACTGTAACAAAGGGCAAACCTGAGCTTACCGATATTTTGGTCGAAGGAAACGAGACAGAATTTCTTAGACTGGTGGGTGCAGCCGAGAAGAATTCAGAACATCCACTTGCGGAAGCTATTGTCGCAGGCATCTTGGAAAGAAATATTGAATTGCCAGCGACTGAATCTTTTGAAGCTATACCGGGTTATGGGATCAAGGCTGTCGTGGAAGGCAAAGAGCTGTTAATTGGTACTCGGCGTCTCATGGACAAATACGGTGTAGAGGCAAGTCATGCTTATAACATCATGTCCACTTTAGAAGAATCAGGAAAAACAGCAATGCTTGTTGCTATAAATAAAGGGTACGTGGGTATGGTAGCTGTAGCGGATACGATTAAAGAACCCTCTCAGGCTGCTGTCAGTCGCTTGAAAGGAATGGGAATCCAGGTCATCATGATTACCGGCGATAACGAACGTACGGCAAAGGCGATTGCAGCCCAAGTCGGCATTGATCATGTACGCGCTGAAGTGCTTCCAGAAGGAAAAGCGGAGGAAGTGAAAAAATTACAAGCGCAAGGAAAGATAGTAGCCATGGTTGGCGATGGCATTAACGATGCTCCAGCCCTAGCTACGGCAGATATTGGAATGGCAATTGGTACCGGTACGGATGTGGCTATGGAAGCTGCGGATGTTACTTTAATGCGCGGCGATCTATCCAGTATTCCAGACGCCATCTACATGAGCCGTAAAACGATGACTAATATTAAACAAAATCTATTCTGGGCACTTGGCTACAACTCACTTGGCATTCCGATTGCAGCACTTGGTTTCTTGGCTCCGTGGGTAGCGGGTGCGGCAATGGCTCTCAGTTCGGTTTCCGTTGTTCTTAATGCACTTCGTCTGCAACGTGTGAAGATCCGTAACTAAATCACTGAAGGAATGGAGACGAAGATAA
>DOJM01000586.1:3517-3977 GCA_003529225.1 Paenibacillus sp. | reverse complement strand
CAACTTGAGCGTATAGGGTTAGAAGTATATCCAACGGGTTTTGTCACGAAAAGCCTGATTGCTTGTAATTTTTGTAAAGGGGCTGAGGAAGCAGGTCTGGCAGTTGCACAGAAGTTAAATCAGTCCATAGCAGGGATTGAAACGCCTATGTCACTGAAGATTGGTTATGCGGGCTGTGCACTCGGAACAAGCGAGCCTTTGTTGAAAGACATTAGCGTTGTCAAAATGCGTAATACCTATGAGGTTTTTGTTGGAGGAGAACCTAAAGGTCTTAAGACTTCAATCGCACAATCCCTTAGATCAGGGCTGACTGAAGATCAACTCATTCCAGTGATTTTATCATTGATTAACTACTATAAGGCCAATGCCAAAGGGAAAGAGAAATTCAAGAAATTCATTGACCGGATGACGATAGAATTGCTGCAACAAGTTGTTGCTGTGTAGGATAAGGGTTTAATTT
>DOJM01000586.1:0-3484 GCA_003529225.1 Paenibacillus sp. | reverse complement strand
AGTTTGTAAAATTAATAACTATTTAAGTAAATAAAGTGTTAAAATTTATACAAATAATACCTTTATTATCAAGATAAATAGATGCCATAGGGGATGGCATAGAAGATGCGATGATCATTATATAAACAGTATGAGAGGGAAGTTGACCAAATTATGATCAATCTTAGTTCAGAGAGACAACAGCAAGTTAGCTATATTGGGATTACTGAGGCCGATTTAAATGTATTGAAAAGTAAGGAAAAAGAATTCAAGCAAATCGTAAGCTCCCTTGTAGATGAATTGTATAAGCAGATGATAGAGGAACCTGAGCTACTNNTGGTATTTTTTATCCATGGCATCGGGTGTGATTGATGAAGCATTTATTGAAAGACGACTGCTTATAGGTAAAATTCACTCGCGTATTGGTCTGACAACGAATTGGTATTTGGGCACTTACATATTATATTTGGATCTCGCTACAGCTTATTTTGAACGGATATTACCGACCGAGTGGAAACCCGTCATTCATGCATTAACTAAGATGTTCAATCTGGATTCACAGTTGGTTCTTGAAGCCTATGAAGTCGATGAAAAAGCAAAAATAGAAAATTTATTGGAAAAGCAAAACCACTTGCTTACCGGTGTTAGTTCTGCGGTTCAAGAATTAGTATCCTTAATGGTTCAACTGAAAGATAGCAGTGAATCCATCGAGGAATTAGCTGGTAAGAATGCTGATTATCAAGAGAAAACACATCAAACTGTGTTATATCTCGATAAAGAGGTAGAGTCTATTCATCAAGTGGGTACAATGATTAGGGAAGTGGCTGATCATACGCATCTTTTGGGCTTAAATGCGGCCATTGAAGCGGCAAGAGCAGGGGCTTACGGTAGGGGCTTTGAAGTCGTCGCGAATGAAGTACGCAAGTTAGCTCGTCGCTCTAAAGATTCAATAGGGACGATTGATGAGAAGCTGAATAATATCAACTCCACACTGTCCAAGGTGAAAAAAGAATCGGAACACAATTCCATGTATTCTAGAGATCAGGTGAAAGGCTCTCAAGAACTGGCTTCCTTTGTGAATCTGATTGAAAAAGTGACCGTCGAGTTAGAAAACTTGAAATAAACTAGAAAATCCTACATATTACGGATCGAATTTTAGGTATCCATTCTTGGTACAAGGAGCGATAACAGTGTTTAAAGATCATCATGCGCAATAAGTGGTAAATGCGCCTCGGAAGATTGTGGCAGGATTATTCATGTCGCTGGATGGAGTGGTAGACTCGCTTGAAGCCTCACCTAAGAAGTGGGGCAACGCTGAAATGAATGAGACGATTGCAGCTGGTGTCGCGCAGGCAGATGCAGTACTGCTTGGACCACGTACTTACAGGATGTTAGCCCAGTTCTGGCAGCATCAGAGTGATGACCTACCTATGGGAAGATTCCTAAACCATTCTGCCAAATATCTGGTCTCAAGTACAATTACGGAGGACATGCTCGAATGGCAACCTGCGACACTGATCAAGGGCAAGCTCATCGAGGAGATAACGAAGCTAAAGCAACAAGCTGGAAAGAACATTCAGATCCCTGGCAGTCCGAGATTAGTTCGATCCCTAATACAAAATGGACTGTTAGATGAGCTTAGGCTTAATATCTGTCCCGTAGTCGTTGGCTCTGGAATGCGTCTTTTTGACGAGATTACGAATCAAGTCCCTCTTCATCTTGTGGACTCGAAGACTTACAGCAACGGTGTAGTAGGCTTAACGTATCGCATATAATCTTTGAAATGAAACACTCCTTCAGAATATTCTGAGGAGTGTTTTTTTGTTTAACAGTGCGGTTTAGACATCGGTTTTGGAAACACCGTTTAAGCTGGGAACATAATCGGCAGCTTTATCGATATTTACCATCTGAGCCGCTTCATTAAAATTATTGTTATTCTGTGCATTGTTTTTCTTACTTGGTTGATGTTTGCCCGGTTCACCTTTGGGACAGGCGTTATTTTTTGGCATGACATTCACCTCCATATTCTCCCCATAGTATGAGAAGGTAGTTTGAATTTTATGCCAGACGAGGAGGTGATGGGGTGCACGTGTTGTTTATAGATGACGAATATCATGCATAAAAGTATATTATTTCCTATTTAATTCATTTAAAATGGTAGACAATGCTTTTGTGGAGGAGAAAAATAGAGGAGGCGATGACGATGATACGTATCTTGTTGGTTGATGATCATCTTTCAGTTGGAGAAGGAACCAAGAATATGATTGAGCAGGATGCTGATATGGAGGTAACCTTTGTTTTGTCAGCGATGGAAGCTTTCGATATGCTGGAGCAGCAAGGATTTGATGTGATCTTATGTGATCTTAATATGCCTACAATTAGCGGACTCGAATTCACCAAAAGAGCCGTTCAGCGTGATCCCGAATCTAAAGTGGTGATTTACACCGGATATGAAATCAGTGCGCATTATAACCTGTTGATGGAGTCAGGGGTTACAGGATTTATCTCTAAGACAGCTTCCAGAGAACAGTTGTTAAATACCATTCGTTGCGCACTAAGAAATGAGGCTGTCATTCCAGTTTCTTTACTCAAGCAGCTACGCAGAAATGATATCAAGATATCCAATAACCGGGATAATCAGTTCACTGAAGAAGTATCTATTAATCAAAAAGAACAAGAAATACTCCAAGAAGTTGCCAGTGGAAAAAGCAACAAAGACATAGCCGGCAAACTTTTAATGTCACAAAGGACTGTGGAGTATAATCTGACAAGAATCTTCGAAAAGCTGAGTGTACATTCCAGATCCGAAGCTATCGTGGAGGGAANNTAATGATCGACATGGACAAAATATATCTGATTACTGATATCCCAGGTTACTCCCCACAAATTAGTCGTCTTTTATCGATGATGAACTACGCAAGACATACAACATTAGAGGCTGTTAAGGATCTAACAATAGATCAATTAGATTATTTATTGGATTCGGAGTGCAATTCTATTGGAGCATTATTATTACACTACGCTGCAGTAGAGTATGCATATCAAGTAGCGACATTTGAGGGAAGAGATTTGTCTGAAGAAGAGTTAACGATATGGGGGCCAGCGTTAAGCTTAGGAGACGAAGGGCGAGCGATGATTAAAGGTAATGATCTTAGCTATTATTTAGACCGTTTGACTGAAGTAAGAGAAAGAACGTATGCATTGTTCGCAACCGTTGATGATGGCTGGTTATATACAGAAGATGAATTCTGGCATAACAAACAGGCGAACTACTATTTCATGTGGTTTCATGTATTCGAAGATGAAATTAATCACAGAGGCCAAATTAGATTGTTACGAAAAAGAGCGCTAGCTTAAAGAAAGGGGTACATGAATGGAGTTCATAGAGAAGAGTATTACACAGGTAAAGAAATTGGGCGAATTGCCTATTATATAACTCACTAATTTCTTAAAGATCAGGACAAGACAACCTCAGTTATTGAAGGTTGTCTTTTTTTACGTAAAT
>DOJM01000587.1:5453-12296 GCA_003529225.1 Paenibacillus sp. | reverse complement strand
AGGTTCGGTCACTGATTTAACGGAATTGGAGCTTTCTTACGCCCCTCCTTATTCTTCCGCTAAAGATCCGGTGAATATGGCTGGCTTTGCTGCTGAAAATATTTTGAAAGGCATGACTACAGTATTCGTTCCTAAGGATTTAGAAGGTCGTGACAACAATAATACCATTTTAATTGACGTACGTTCGGAAATCGAGCATGCCAACGGTCATATTGAAGGCTCCATGAACATCCCTGTGGATGATTTGCGTGGTCGTCTAAGTGAGCTTGATCCTAGTAAAGAAATTTGGGTGTATTGCCAAGTTGGACTTAGAGGCTACACCGCTTCCCGGATTTTGCAGCAAAAGGGTTTCCGTGTGAAGAATCTGACCGGAGGCTTCAAGACGTATCAACTGAGCAAATATTCGCCTAAAAAAAAAGATAGCCTGACACCAAACGTCGGTATTTCAGCAGCCCGTAAAGAAATCGCAGCAACGGGAGCACCAGCGGGAACTGACACTAACAATGGTACTGGCACTGCTTCAGCTACAGTCAATACCAATATTACAGCTTTCGCGGCCAACTCCAGCGCCACTGTATCCGTCCCAGCCGAACAAGAACTGGATTTAACACCTGATTCTGTGCTTGATGCTTGCGGACTGTGCTGCCCTGGACCGCTGATTCAAGTCAAGATGAGCATAGACCCGCTCTTGGACGGACAAATTTTGAAGGTAACAGCTTCCGATCCGGGATTCTATGAAGATATCAAGGCATGGGCTCGCATGTCGAAGCACACGCTTTTACAATTAACAAAGCTGCCTACTGGCATAATCGAAGCTTATCTNNTACGCCCCAACAGGAGCACAACCTATCCAAACTAGTAACGCAAGTACGATGGTTGTTTTTAGCGGGGATTTGGATAAAGCGATCGCTTCCTTCATCATTGCTAATGGAGCAGCCTCCAGCGGCAAAAAAGTGACGATGTTCTTTACCTTCTGGGGCCTTAATATTATCCGCAAGGATGAGAAAGTGCCTGTGAACAAGAATTTTATCGGCAAAATGTTCGGTGCTATGATGCCGCGCGGCAGCCGAAAGCTGACGCTTTCGAATATGAACATGATGGGCATGGGCTCCAAAATGATTCGCTCTGTAATGAAGAACAATAATGTCTCTTCTTTGGAAGAATTGATTCAGATGGCTGTCGACCAAGGCGTCGAGATCGTCGCCTGCCAAATGTCCATGGATCTAATGGGCATCACCCGTGAAGAACTGATCGACGGTGTTGGAATCGGCGGTGTAGGATATTACCTCGGTCAAGCTGATCAATCTAGTCATAATCTATTTATCTAAAACACCGCAAAGAGACTCCTCTATTTAAATAGAAGAGTCTTTTTGCTTTGAAGGGCTGGCAGAAGTAATGTTCAATTCTAACTCAGCAAGTTGATGCTTGCTTCTTCAAGCGAAGGTATAAGAAATTTATGATCGATTGGCGATGACATCACGATTAGAATCGTATAGGTACCGTATTTGTCACATTGATTTCCGAACTCCTCGAGAGCTCGTGTAGAGTCGGTTACTACTTTCAATAAGTAGTTGTGTTCCCCACTTATACGGTAACATTCGACGACATCAGGACTTGAGCGGCAGAAATCAAGGAATGCATTACAATCCCTAGAATGAAATAACATGTAGGCAGCAGCATGTTTTCCAATCTTTTCAGGGGAAATTATGGTGCGATACTCGCTGATGATGCCTTTCTCCTCCATACGCCTAACTCTTTCCGTAACTGCAGGTTGCGATAAACCGACACATTTCCCCAGCTCTGTCATAGAAATTCTCGCTTGATTTTGAAGATGAAAAAGAATTTGCTTATCAATATGGTCCATCAAAATCACTTCCTTTAAATTTAAGGTTACCCCTATAAACTAGCTTGCAATTAACCGTTATAAGGCTAATTTAACTTAGTTGCCTTATGTAATCAAGATAACTTGTTATATATAATAACCCTACAATAGTAAAGTGTTCATGGCTTTAACTATTCCGAAGGGATGAAGACTGTTGAGTATATTGGATTCAAACAAAATAAATACAGAATGTTTATCAGGTCGCATCGATGAAGTAATTGATCGAACTCTTGCTGACAAGCGCCTGGTCGGNNGGTCGGTGCTGTCATTAAAGTGGCGATAGATGGGGAACTGGTTTATAGCCGCGCTGCCGGTCTTGCCGACCGCGAGATGAGCAGACTTATGCAAGAAGACGCCTTATTCCGGCTCGCCTCAGTTAGCAAACCTATCGTTTCAACGGCAGCCCTAGTATTAGTTGCGCAAGGTAGACTACAGCTGGATGATCGCGTTGATCGTTGGCTCCCAGAGTTTCGGCCACGTTTGCAGAATGGCGAGTTCGCGACATTGACGATTCGTCATTTGATGACGCACACAGCAGGCCTTTCTTACCGATTTTTCCAAGAAGAGAATGGTTCCTATCAGTCAGCAGGGGTATCAGATGGTATGGATCAGTCCGGCATCACATTGGAAGAGAACTTGCGTCGTCTTGCCTCTGTCCCCCTCCTCTATACGCCAGGTACCGAGTGGAAATACTCCATCGCGACAGATGTGCTGGGAGCAGTAATTGCAAAGGTCACAGAAGCACCGCTCAGTGAAGCCGTACATTCACTCGTGACAAAGCCGCTTGGCATGAGCGACACGGGTTTTATTGCAGTCGATCGAGAACGATTGGCAACTTCCTACGCCAATGATGCTCCAGAGCCACGGCCTTTACTTGATCCCGACAGTATTGCCTTTATGGAGGGAACGGCTGGATTCCTGCTTGCCCCTGGTCGTGCACTTGACGATACTGCCTATCATTCTGGAGGAGCCGGCATGGTCGGCAGCACTGGAGATTTTTTGCAACTGCTGGAAACATTACGCAAGGGTGGAGCATCACTGCTGCCGGAGTCTCTGGTTCACGATATGACGACCAATCAGATCGGTGATCTGCCAATGGCCTTTTGGCCAGGACGAGGCTTTGGCCTAGGCATTACGGTACTAAAGGATCCTGTCGCCGCAGACACTCCGGAATCCCCGGGTACTTGGCGCATGGGTGGCACCTATGGTCATTCGTGGTTCGTCGATCCCAAGCAACGGCTCAGTGTCGTGGCTTTCACTAATACCGCACTGGAAGGCATGTCGGGTCAGTTTANNAAAAAATAGAGCAAGAACACAAGGAGCCTGGGTCCGGCATGAACCGGCCTAGGCTCTCTGTCTAGTAGACCTTATTCGTCATATATATCATTGAGTTTTCTACAATTATAAAAGAGAGGTGCTTCTCCAATGAGCCAAAACACATCTTCTGCCACACAAAGTGCCTCCAGCACTCCTTCTTCTGAACGTCTACCATGGGCAGGATTACTCGCCCTTGCTATGACGGGGTTTATCTGTATTCTTACCGAAACGATTCCGGCCGGCTTGTTGCTCCAAATAGGTGATGGGCTTGGAGTCTCCGAAGCCCTTGCGGGTCAACTTGTCACTTTGTACGCCCTTGGTTCGCTGTTGGCCGCGATTCCCTTAACCACCGTGACGCGTGGATGGCGGCGGCGACCACTGCTACTAATGTGCATCCTTGGTTTTCTCGTATTCAACACCGTCACCACTCTTTCTTCCAATTATGTACTTACGCTGGCAGCTCGGTTCTTCGCAGGCGTATCCGCTGGAGTCTTATGGGGCATGATAGCAGGTTATGCCCGGCGCATGGTGCCGGATTCACTCAAGGGACGAGCAATGGCGGTAGCGATGGTTGGCACGCCTCTCGCTCTGGCACTCGGTGTCCCTGCTGGAACACTTCTTGGCACCCTTATGGGCTGGCGCTCCATCTTCGGGATCATGTCGCTATTGGCTCTGATGCTGGTCGCCTGGGTACTTTGGAAGCTACCGGACTATCCAGGGGAGGCTCCTGATAAGCGGCTCCCTCTCTACAAGGTTTTTGTTATTCCGGGGGTACGGCCGGTACTGTTTGTCGTTCTGACATGGGTGCTAGCACATAACATCCTGTATACCTACATTGCACCCTATCTGACTCAGGCTGGGCTTACCCAGCGCGTTGACTTGGTACTGCTTATTTTCGGCATTACTGCGCTTATTGGCATCTGGGTCATCGGAATTTTGATCGACCGTAAACTACGTCCATTGGTTCTAATCAGCCTCACTGCTTTCGCCTTGTCATCCATTGCACTGGGCATTAGTAACAGCCAACCCATAGTGATCTATCTAGTGGTTGCTGTATGGGGGTTGACGTTCGGAGGAGCGGCTACTTTGCTACAAACAGCAGTTGCTGAAGCAGCTGGCGAAAGTGCAGATGTGGCCCAGTCGATGTTAGTGACGGCATGGAACCTAGCTATCGGCGGTGGCGGCGTGATGGGTGGGATTCTTATTGCAACAGTTGGTGTCCGCTCCTTCCCGTGGGTACTGTTTATTCTATTGATTCTTGCGCTACTAGTAGCGTGGCGCGCTAAAGAATACGGATTTCCTTCAAGGAAGCGTTGAGGCACACCTATGAAATCATGTCACAATCATCAAGTTTACGGATAAAGGTAGCCGAACAAGAAATTTAAAAATTAAGCCAGTGGTGCATATTATATATGACTAATATGAACTACTGGCTTACTTATATTAGATTTTTATTAAACCAATCTTCGATATATTCTGGGATCAGACTTGGCCTTCTCTATCTCCTACTCTACAGCCAAAGCATTGAATTCTTGCAGATCCTTGGCTAAATCTTCTTCCGTATATTTCCCTTGACCGAACCCAACCAGCGCCCGTAGCGGCATATATTTCATCATCGCCATGAACATTTCCGGATTATCGTCCATCGCACCTTCCATACCAAAAATACTGCTGAACTCCTTCACTTTATCTGCCGTACGTGGATTGTCTAGCAAATCACCAACGGTACTGTTGCGATGAAAACGTAACGCAAGCGGAACTGTCGATTCTACTTCAATCGAAGCAGTCAGACGAATATCTCGTGAAGATGAACCAACAGCAATATCAAAAACTCCTCTTTCCACATGCCAATCGCCAATGTTGACGTTGTAATAAGCAAAGGAGCGTTTATCCAGTTCAAAAGAAACCTCTTGCTCTTCCCCAGGCTGAAGCTCTAGCTTCTGGAAGCCCTTAAGCTCCTTAAGTGGACGGATCACGCTGCTCTTCACATCGCTAACATAGAGCTGAACGATTTCTTTTCCTGCGTGAGTACCCGTGTTTTTGACGGTGGCCGTAACTTGTACNNCGTTCTCGGTATCTTTTATGCTGCTCTTGGAGATTCTCAAATTGCTGTATTGAAACGCTGTGTAGCTTAGTCCGAAGCCGAAAGGAAACAGCGGTTCAATCTCTTTTTTATCATAATAACGATAGCCAACAAACAAACCTTCTTTATACTCTACTGTATCCCCTTCACCTGGGAAATTAAGAAAGGATGGATTATCGCTCAGCTTCATCGGGAAGGTCTCTGCCAGTTTGCCACTAGGACTAACCTCTCCAAACAGTAAATCTGCCACTGCACCGCCAAAAGCTTGCCCACCTAGATAACCTTCAAGAATACCCTTCGTTTTATGAATCCAAGGCATTTCTATAGGTGAACCATTGCTGAGTACGACAACGATATTGCTTTGCACCTCAGACACTGCTTCGATCAACGCTTTATGGCTCTCTGGAAGCGACAAATGACTGCGATCATAACCCTCTGATTCATAGTTATCCGGAAGTCCAAGGAACAATACGGCTACATCCCCTTTTGCCGCTGTATCCTGTGCCTCTTGGAGCAAAGCTTCATTAATCCCGTCATGATTCAGTTCATATCCTTGCATATATAGCAGTTCGGCAGAACCTGCAAGGGCCTTCATCTCTTCAAAAGCATCATCCAATTTCGTTGGATTCACATGTGAGCTGCCCCCGCCCTGATAACGCGGATTTTTAGCAAACTCGCCAATGACCGCAATCGTTCCTTGCTTTAACAGCGGCAGAATGCCTTCCTCATTTCTAAGGAGAACCATGCTCTCCCGCGCCACTTCACGAGCCAGACGGTGATGCTCATCAGCATTAAATGTAGCATTATCTTTACGGTTCTCCACTGCCTTAAAAACAAAGGTAAGTAACCGTTCCACTGCAAGATCTAACGTTTCTTCAGACAGCTCGCCATTTTGTACTGCTGCGACAATCTTGGCATCACCAATACCTCCGGTTGACGGCATTTCCAGCTCCAGTCCTGCTTGTAGAGCCTTCACCCGTTCATTAACCGCTCCCCAGTCGGAAACGACGAATCCCTCGTAGCCCCATTCCTCTCTAAGAATCTTTGTCAGGAGAAATTCACTCTCGGAGGCATATTCACCATTTACCCGATTGTAAGAGCACATCACGCTCCATGGCTGACTCTGCTTAACTGCGCCTTCAAAGCTAGCCAGATAAATCTCCCGCAGCGTCCGCTCATCAATAACAGCATCAACAGACATTCTCCGGTGCTCCTGATTATTAGCGGCAAAATGCTTAAGCGAGGTGCCTACCCCTTCACTTTGCACACCTTTGATATGATTCCCACCCATCTCCGAGGAAAGATAAGGGTCTTCCGAAAAATATTCAAAGTTACGGCCGTTCAGTGGAGAGCGCTTAATATTTGTTCCCGGTCCGAGCAGAACAGCAACGTTCTCTGCTTGACACTCTTTCCNNTGCTTTACCTACACGCCCGATTAACTCCCGATCCCAGGAAGAAGCCATCCCTGCTGCCGAAGGAAAACAAGTCGCGGGTACACTGTTATGGAGTCCGAGGTGATCGGCGCTCTCTTTTTGCTTGCGTAAACCATGGGGTCCGTCCG
>DOJM01000587.1:3694-5420 GCA_003529225.1 Paenibacillus sp. | reverse complement strand
TTTTCATAAAAATACCTCCTCTGAATGTATACTATCCCCATTTTAATCTACTTCATGTTAGATTTATGGCATTATCATTGTATTTTTGGTATTCTGGTTGGGCGAGGAGGTTGAAAGAATGTTGAATCATTTGGACGGTCATGAAGGAGCTCAATATATTTGTAAAGTGTTGTATGAATCGCTGCAAATTCCTGTGTTTCTGCTAGACGCCAATCGGAGAATCGAGCTAGCGCTGCCTCCCTGTTCAGAGAGCGCCCCGTGGGTTCATAACCTCAATGAGCTACTTTCAGAAATTGCAGACTCTACTAAAAGCGAGAACAACTCTAACCACGATAGCTCAAATGCCTCTATACCGATCATTCACACCACTAACTTCCTAGAGAATTACATCCTTCTCCATCTGCCCTCAGGCAGCAGTAACGGGGGAAGCATTGTGATTGGTCCTACACTGTATACTCAACTTTCAGAAGACAATATGACAAGTCTGATGCGTGACCATGAAGTTCCATTAAAGCTTCAAGAGCATTGGTTGAAATACTACCGCAGCTTGACCGTGCTAACTAAAATGAGACTCTACCATACCGCTATGCTGATGTACTCGCTCGTCACCGGAAAGACGTTATCCCTTAGCGAACTGCTACTCGACACCCGCACTCTTGAGCCTAAACAGCTTCCCACAGGCAGTTTGGACTTGGATGTTTCCTATCGACGTGAGAATACGTGGCTGCACCACGAACCCATGCTGGAAAAAGCTCTATTTCACCATATCAAAAATGGAAATAAAGCAGAGCTACTTCGTGTCCAAGCAACCTTCTCTGAAGACAATTATGGAGTTCTCTCCAAGAAGAGCCATTTACGCAACAAAAAAAATCTGGCGATCTCCTGTATTACGCTCGCTACTCGTGCAGCAATTGATGGAGGGCTGTATTGGGAGATTTCTTATACCCTAAGCGACTTTCATATCCAGCATATCGAAGAACTAAAGGATGTTCCCGCTGTAGATCATGCTATTCTTAATGCGCTTTGCGATTTCGCTGACCATGTCAAAGAGAGCCGGATGGCGAAACTTTCGCGCACCGTGGCCCTCTGTCAGAACTACATTTTTAATCACTTATATGAGGAACTCTCCTTAGATAAGCTGGCTGAAGTCGCTGGATTGAACAGAAGCTATCTCTCCCTATTATTTAAGAAGGAAACAGGATTCACGATCAGTGATTTTATTCAATTCGAGCGGATTGTAGAAGCCAAACGATTAATCGAATTACCGGGCATCAGCTTATCTGATATCGCTACGAGGCTACATTTCAATGACCAGAGCTATTTTACCAAAGTGTTTAAGAAATATACCGGCACCACCCCTAAACAATTCAGAAGAAACTGGGAAAGCGCGCTTTAATATAGATGACACGACAAAAAATCTAAAAAGAATTAAAGATCAGTGATGGCTGCCAGAACAGTATTATTGAAGTAATCCACATACATATTTTAAAATGGCTTCTGGTGATCTAGCTCTACGGATAAATGCACCGTAACTATCTGATAAATCGGATCAATGCAGAGGAAAGGACCTGCCGCGCCCCAGTGTGAGTAGGCTTCTGGAGAGAACAAATCTCCACCATCACGCTTCGAGCCGTTAACCGCCCATCCGTACCCCCAATACGCTTCTGGAAAAACCTCGTCTCTATATTGTGAAGATACGCCTGGAATTTGGTTGCGGGTCATTTCT
>DOJM01000587.1:3223-3573 GCA_003529225.1 Paenibacillus sp. | reverse complement strand
ATATGTATTTTCCATACCAAGCGGTTTAAAAATGGTTTCCTTTACGAATACATCTTAGGCCTGTCCGCTAACGCGCCGGATGATTTCACCTAACAGCTCATAACCATATCCACAATAAGACATGACCGTACCAGGTTCGTTACTAAGCGGTGCATCATAACCGCCATATAAGTACTTATGCTGATCTGGATCTTGATTAGGTTCGTGTGGAGGGTACTCTCCTTGTTCCTTTTTCAACTGTCCGTTCTGCCAAATCACCTCACCCTCCAGGCCAGAGGTATGTGTCAATAAGTGATGTACGCATACCTTAGTTTTGCCTTCACCTGTAAATTCGGGGATGTAATCGGAAA
>DOJM01000587.1:0-3189 GCA_003529225.1 Paenibacillus sp. | reverse complement strand
AAATAATCCCGCTAACTTACTATTTACCTGTGACTCCATGGTTAATGGGCAATTCTTAATAAAAGAAAAACGCTAATCTCGGTTTTCTCCCGATAATTAGCGTTTTATTTTAACCTCATCCACTTCTTCACTAAGTGACCGCTACCTTAAAAGCATCGACATTTAATGCCGTCCCATTGATGGTTAATGTGGCGTTGTAATAACCGCGATCACCACTTGGCTTACATTTATAATCCCCCGAACATCCGCACACAAAGAATTTTGTATTTGTATAACCTGGATATATATTAGTAAGCTCGCGATAAAACAAATGTCCATGATGTGTGAAAATTGCTAGCACTTTATCCCTCACCTTCGTAGGAATAGCTGCAAAAAACTTAGCAGTCTCTGCCGCGCTTAATACATGGCTAGGATCGACCGTGATCCCGCTCACTTTTAAAGGCCAATGAAAATCAATAATATAAAAATGCTGATCATCTAAATTTTTCAATATATGGATACTTTCCGGAGTGAACAGACCCAGAGCACAATTAAGCCACACGTACTTCACCTTCCCCTGTGTCCCAGGGAAATTCATTTGCCCTTCTACTGCACCTAAATATTGCGTGAATAAGGACTGGGTACTTGCCTCCCAATTTCCTATCGATGCTTTATAGGGGATGCTTCCGAGCGTGCTAGTAACTGTATCCTTGAAGTCTTTGTAATAGGCATTTGCATTATTTCCATGATTCGCTCCCGCTTGCGTGTTATCTCCTCCAAAAATAACAAACCTCTTATTCCCGCTCCCTACAGCCTTTGGCAAAAGATTTCTAAAAATACTAGCGCTATTCCCATATCCCACATGACTATCCCCAATAACCGCGAAGTTGATAGTCTGGGCTTTTGCTATAGGATTCAGATTACGTTTGGGCTTAGGACTAGCGAGAAGCCTTCGCTTCTTAGTGGAGGCTATCTGCTTTTTCATCTTAATCACCTCTTTAAAATGAATGAAGAATACCTGGTAGTATATATATTCGATCCAATATGCTTTCTCTTGGACAGACGTATCCTTTAAAAAGAATATATAGGGCAGATAATTAACAGGCTTCGCTTATTTATTGCTTAAGAAATAAGCAGTTCTATAGACAAAAAAGAGAAGGGGGCGTCCCAAAAGCCATGAAATGGNNTTATTACAATAATTAGCGACGGCCAAACCATCTGCTAACTTGCATAACTATTTCAGTTTAAAATAGATGGACGTTTTGTCGGACTCAAGCTTACTATCGTTTCTATGAAGAATAAGGTTGTTCTCCTTGCCTTTGATTATTGGCAGAATAACTTTACCCGAAGCTTCAAAAGAACCCGGTTTACTTGGGGTGACTTCAGGAAAATCAGCCAACAACTTTTCGATATTTTCTCCGAGAGATCCCTCAAAATAATCACTAGAGCCACCAATATAGTATTGTCCACTTGACGTTTCTACTCCCCAAATGTTAGGTGTAAAACTTGAAAGGAACTTCCGCCCTTGGTCCTGACTACCTTTTACAAGACTGGCGTTCTTCACCTTAAGCGTTACATCTAGCAGGACATAATCTACAGCTACATCGGGATCAGTGACATGTTCCTCAAACCCAAGAGCATGTAATTGTCCGAGAGTAGTCGACGTAACCTTATTGATAGTGAAAGTATATTGAGCAGATGTTGAATCACCCTTAGGGCTATAATTGTTATCAAGGTCCGTATAAGTAAAAGAAGTACCCAACTTCACTGCATCTGCAAACGAAGCGCCGCTGTTACTGGAAGCCGTAGCGGAAGATGATGCAGCAGGCTTTGGTGTTGCCTGTGGAGTGGACTCGGTTGCCTGCGGAGTAGGTACGGTTGCTGGCTTCGCAGTGGCTTGTGCAACTGTATTGTCCTTATCCGGGACAACCGATGTTGATGTTCCGCCGTTCGCCGATGTGATCACAACAGCTTGACGACTGTTATCCCATTTCACGGTTGCCCCCAGTGCTTCAGATACAGCCTTGGCGGATACATAGCTATGTCCTTCATAGATAATTGGGTACATTGTTCCTTCACTACTTGACAAGTTCACTTTCTGATTATCCACTTCAATGCTGATGGCCGCATTCTGATACGCAGAAATCTTCTTCAATGTCGTGTCAGCATAAGCGACTGCACCCACAGCCAACAGCATTGAGCTAACTGTAATAATTGACATGACTTTTTTGCTTGTTACTCTTAGCACTCTGCACTCCTCGTTTCATGTTTATGTATATGAATCCTGAGAATTATATCACTTTATATCGAATATTGTAAATATTGGTACGTTAGGATATTCGTTCTTTATTTGTGAATACTTAAAAAAGACACATTTCCATTGTCCACCGCCACATTTCGCTTCAAATTGGCTGATGTTCTGGTAAGCCTTAATAAATATGTCCTGAACGACTCCCTCCTTACTATCAGTACAGTTATAACACTTGAGCGGTCTGTTTCGTGACATTTTTCCCCGTTCCAGCTCCAGCTTAACGATAAACNNGTGAGCAGCGATTCTTGAAACAGAAGAATGCAAAGGGATGGATATACATGTATATCCGCTCTTCAGACTAAATATTGCCACGAGCTCAATTCAGATTTTTTCTCTGCTCCTGGAACTACAGCTTCCAGATGCGGTACAAGATAACTGCTGCTTCAGCACGGGTAAGCGTGTCATTCGGCTCAATTCTATTGTTCTTACCGTTCACAACTCCGAATTTGATCAATAATGATTCGCTTTCTTTCGCGTAGCTGGAGATACTTGCTTCATCTAGATAAGCATTTAAAGCTCCGCTCGCCTTGACTTGCTTGCCGGATGCCGCTAGCGCACGCGCAGTCAGCACCATCATATCTTGGCGAGAGACTTCAATGTTTGGTCGGNNCAGTTCCTTCGCGATGACCAGTTCATCATAATAATAGTCCGTCTTTTGGACATCGCTGAACAACGCTGCACTTTTTCCCGTTCCCTTCAGTTCAAGCACTCTGACAAGAAGAGCAATGAAATCTGCTCGCTTCATAGAATCAGCAGGTGAGAAATTATTCATGCTCGTTCCTTGGATGACATCGCGAGCTGCCATAACATCTATGGCTTGTTTTGCCCAAGATACGCTCTGCAGGTCTCCGAAGTTTTTCTTTACAAAGGTTACTGCATAAATGCTGAAATGGGTCGTT
>DOJM01000562.1:4578-5016 GCA_003529225.1 Paenibacillus sp. | reverse complement strand
GTTGTTATGGTTTGAGAAGGTGAAGGAAGTGGGCTTTAAGCTCATAATCGTATCCAATAACAACATGGATCGGGGGTCACGCTTTGCTACACCGCTTAATATTGAATTTGTGCATCAGGCTCGTAAACCGAGTAATGCTCCTTTTCTCAAAGCGATGAAGCAGATGGAGTTGCCACCGGAGCAGACGATTGTGGTGGGAGACCAAATGCTTACAGATGTATACGGCGGCAATCGGCTTGGCCTGTATACCGTATTGGTTCTGCCAATCTCCGTTAAGGATGAAGGGTTCGGCACAAGATTTAATCGCCGAGTAGAGCGAATTGGTCTGACCCGGCTTCGAAAAAAAGGCTTGCGGCAAGAGGAGATTAAATAGTAATGAACGAACAAAGTGAAACACAGCGTCCTGAGAAGTGTAGCGGTTGTGGCATCAAGCTTCAG
>DOJM01000562.1:3172-4551 GCA_003529225.1 Paenibacillus sp. | reverse complement strand
AGTAGGGGAGAAGAATGCACTTGTTATTCATATTGTTGACATTTTCGATTTTGAAGGCAGTTTGATTTCCGGCCTTCAGCGGTTTGTCGGTAATAACCCAGTTATTCTTGCAGTGAATAAATGTGATCTGCTACCTAAGGTTACGAACTGGAATAAACTGCGTAACTGGATGCAACAACGCTGTAAAGAAGAGGGATTGCGGACAGCTGAAATCGTACTTTGTAGTGCGAAACGTAATCAAGGCTTTGACCGTTTACTGGAAGCCGTAACAGAACTGCGTGGTGGGCGTGATGTTTATGTAGTGGGTGCTACGAATGTAGGGAAATCCACGCTTATTAACCGTTTGATTTCGGACTATAGTGATTTGGAGCAGGAGTTAACCACTTCGCGTTACCCTGGTACAACACTCGATACGGTCAAAATCCCACTAGACGATGGCCACTATATTATAGATACGCCAGGGATCGTGTATCCATGGCGTTATAGTGAACTAGTTGAGCGTCAGGATCTGGATGCAGTTATGCCGGCTAATCCGTTGAAGCCTGCTGTCTATCAGTTGAATGAAGGACAGACGCTATTCTTCGGTGGACTGGGACGTTTTGATTTCGTGCAAGGTCCCCATCAATCGTTCACTTGCTTTATTAGTGGTACTTTAAAAATCCATCGCACCAAACTGGAACGAGCAGATTCCCTTTATGCGGACCATCGTGGTGAAATGTTGTCTCCTCCAGGAAGTGACCGGATGGACAAGCTGCCCCCATGGCAACGGCATGAGTTCCGAATTAATAAAGGCAGTCGGAGCGATCTATATATTTCAGGTTTGGGCTGGATTAAGGTCAACGGGACAGAAGGCGCAGTCGTGGCTATCCACGTTCCGCGTGGTGTGAAGGTGCTTACCCGCCCTTCGATGATCTAACGGGGAGGCTATTACAGTGTCTTTGATAACTGCAACCGAGGGATACAATACCGGGAATATTTTACTGGGCGTAATGGGAGATCCTATTATACAATCAAAATCTCCAATTATGCATGAAGCAGCACTGCAAGCACTGGGAATTCCGGGTGCTTACGTGCCGCTTCATATCCTTCCAGAGAATCTGGAGGATGCAGTGCAAGCGATTCGCACGCTTGGATTCCGTGGGGTAAATGTGACGATTCCGCATAAGGTTGCGGTGATGGCTTATGTGGATCTATTAGATGAAAGTGCGGTAGCCGTTGGTGCAGTCAATACGATTGTTAATAATAACGGGATACTCACCGGATATCATACGGATGGAATCGGTTATGTACGTTCGCTTAAAGCGGAAGCCATTTCTGATTTGTCAGGTACGAAGATAATGGTGATTGGAGCCGGTGGAGCAGCAAGAGGAATTGTTGCC
>DOJM01000562.1:1427-3154 GCA_003529225.1 Paenibacillus sp. | reverse complement strand
AAGGCACAGGAATTGGCTGCGGAGTGCCAGAGCAAAGGGAATGTGATTGGGATTAGCATGAACGAAGTAGCGGAAATGCTAGATGGTGTTGATATACTAATCAATACAACCTCCGTAGGAATGTATCCTCATATGGATGAGACACCTATAGATCCTGAACTGCTTCGTACAGGGATGGTCGTAAGTGATCTGATTTATAATCCACTGCGCACGCGTCTATTGTTAGAAGGACTTGAACGAGGCTGTACGATTCATGGAGGCCTCGGGATGTTTGTCTATCAAGGGGCTTATGCACTGGAGTATTGGACAGGGCAGCCTGCTCCTACGGAAATCATGCGACAGACCATACTCCATTGTCTGGGTGGAAAAGAGTAAGAAATGGATTCATCATTTTAGGGTAATAATATATGTTAATTAAGGAGTTATTCATTTATGTCAACTGGAAAACAAACACGGTATCTTCGTTCATTGGCGCATCACCTTGATCCTATTTTTCAAGTGGGCAAAGGTGGAGTAAACGATCACCTCGTACGCCACATTGAAGAAGCTATTGAGAAGCGTGAGCTTATGAAGATTAGTATACTGNNGGAAATCGGTGCGCTACTTGCCGAACAATCGGGTTCTGAGCTTGTACAAGTGATCGGAAAGACCATTGTCTTGTACAAAGAATCACGTGATAACAAAACCATTGAGCTACCACGCTAATACCTGAAAGCATACTACCGAGGAGGTCGTCCTCTTGAAAGTTGGAATTATGGGAGGTACCTTTGATCCACTTCATATTGGTCATATGATGGCAGCGGAAGCAGCTAGAGAAACTTATGGACTTCAAGAAGTATGGTTTATGCCTTCACATATTCCGCCTCATAAACATGAGGCTGGGGTATCTGGAGCAGATCGGCTGGCAATGGTGCAGGAAGCAATACACAATCATGAAGCTTTTCGCACATTAGATTGGGAAGTTGTCAGAGGTGGTGTATCCTATACGTATGAGACCATAAGACGGCTGCAAGAGGCGTATCCGCACTTCGATCTTTATTTCATCATCGGAGCGGATATGGTCCAGTATTTACCGAAATGGAACGAGATTGAAGAGCTTGTGCAGCGGCTTACATTTATCGGCGTAGGTCGTCCGGGAACATCTCTTGATCTAGACGCATTGCCAACCTATATAGCAGAAAAGGTACTACTAGCAGATATGCCTCTGGTTGATATTTCGTCAACGATGTTAAGAGAACGGGCTGCAACTGGCAAATCCATTCGTTATATGGTACCTGAGGCAGTGTTCGATTATGTTCAAAGGAGTAGATTGTATGGCATACAGCCGCGAAGCTCTGATTGAGGCGGTCTCGACACAAATGCCTGCTAAGCGATGGAAGCATACACTGGGCGTCATGGAGTCATCCATTCAACTAGCGGAGCAATACGGCGCTGATCCTGAGCGTGCGGAGACAGCGGCAATTCTGCATGATGTGGCCAAGTATTGGGCTGTGGAGAGAATGAAGGAGATTATCGAGCAGAATCATCTGAACTTGAATCTTCTGAAGCATGACAAGCAGCTGTGGCATTCGGAAGTAGGTGCCTATGTAGCAGAGCAAGATTATGGGATCACGGATCCAGATATTCTTAATGCGATCCGTTTTCATACCTCAGGTCGTGAAGACATGAGTTTACTTGAGAAAATTGTCTGTCTCGCCGACTATATCGAGCCTGGCCGCGATTTTCCA
>DOJM01000562.1:907-1369 GCA_003529225.1 Paenibacillus sp. | reverse complement strand
TGTACAACCAAGCAAGCTGTTAGAACTGGCCCTTAAGGCTGTGGAAGATAAAAAAGCAATGAACGTAGTGGCATTAGATCTGCGTACAGTTTCACCGATTAGTGATTACTTTGTTGTATGTCACGGTAATTCGGATACCCAAGTTCAGTCCATCGCTACCGAAGTCCGCAAAGTGGTCCATGAAGCAGGCGGCGTAATTAAGGGGATCGAAGGAATGGATTCAGCACGTTGGGTGCTGATGGATCTCGGAGATGTTATCGTTCATATTTTCCACCGCGATGAACGTGAATACTACAATATTGAGCGTCTGTGGTCGGATGCGAAGGTAGTGGAGACTGTATGAGCCTGATTGCAGGAACTACAGTTACACTAAATGTAGTAAGAGAGGTATCCCCATACGGATTTTTCCTGAATGCAGGAGATCAGGATGTTATGTTGCATTATACAGAGCTTACCGAGAAT
>DOJM01000562.1:422-879 GCA_003529225.1 Paenibacillus sp. | reverse complement strand
ACGATGAAGAAACCGTTTCTAACATTGGGCGAAATGGCCTTATTGGAAGTGGCTGATATCCATCCGCGTCTAGGTTGCTTCTTGGAAATGGGTCTAGGACGGCAGCTGCTACTGCCCATTCGTGAGCTTCCGGAGCTTCCAGAGCTGCGCCCTCAGATCGGTGACTATGTGTATGCGATTATGGAGCATGATAAACAGGGGCGTCTTCGCGCTAAATTAGCTGGAGAACAGGAACTAGCTCCGCTAGCTCTTCCTGCGCCTGAATCCTGGATGGGACAGACGGTGACAGCGCGGGTGTACAAACCGCTGCAGATGGGGACTTTTGTTCTTGTAGATGCTGGGGTTTTAGGCTTTGGTATTATCGGTATGGTCCACGCCTCTGAACGGAGTCGTCTACTACGACTTGGAGAGCAGTTCGAAGCACGTGTCTCCCATATTCGCGAAGATGGTCGTGTTA
>DOJM01000562.1:0-253 GCA_003529225.1 Paenibacillus sp. | reverse complement strand
ACTTTATCCTTATATTTCTCGTTTAAATGCCAATAATAGAATCATATTAAATGTTGTAATAGAAAGCGGTGTACCAGTGTCTTCCTATGGGAAATTTGCTTATGTATACGATGAGCTCATGGCAGATATGCCGTATCCTGATTGGATCTCCTTTGCTGAAACCGCATGGAGCAAATACGGTAAGCCTGTAACCGTGGCTGAGCTTGCCTGCGGCACCGGGAGTATCACTATTCCTTTGGCGGGTTCAGGGTAT
>DOJM01000054.1:3658-4059 GCA_003529225.1 Paenibacillus sp. | reverse complement strand
AATCATCCTTTTTGCTTGATCATCCAGAACGGTTCCATCGATACCAACAAGGAGCATTTGTCCAATCTTCTCTTCAAGGCTCATACTGGAAACCTGAACAGCAATTGGATCACTCTCTGAGGAGGGAGCTGCTGTGGAACTGGTAACAGGTGAAGATGTGGATTCTGCATTCGGCGGATTTGTAGCGGCAGCTTGGGAGCTGTTACTGCTATTGGAGCAGCTAGTTAACAGAAGCATAGATACCATAGCAGAAGCCATTAAAAAGCTTGCAGAGGATGTAGATCTAAGGTTGTTGCGAGTAAATCTGGTCATTAGAATAGTCGTCCCTTCGTTGCTTATTTAGATGTCAGAAGGATGAATCCTTGCTGACTTAGATACACGGTGATAAGATGAACTTAAAT
>DOJM01000054.1:0-3624 GCA_003529225.1 Paenibacillus sp. | reverse complement strand
ACAGATGAATTTCGAGTTTTATTCCGCTCATGTTTATCTAGCTATGGCAGCCTATTGTTCCGGGGAAAGTCTCGATGGATTCGCAAACTTTTTCTTAATTCAAGCAGAAGAAGAACGATTCCATGCCATGAAAATCTATAAGTTCCTTAATGATCGCGATAACCGGGCGACACTTGAAGCTCTACCAGAGCCTAAGAACGAGTACTCTTCGATGCTGGATGCTTTTGAACATGCATTCGCGCATGAGCAACAAAACACGAAACGCTTCTATCATTTGGCTGACTTGGCGCTGGATGAGCGTGAACATGCAACGATCTATTTCTTGAAATGGTTTATTGACGAGCAAGTAGAAGAGGAAGCGCTCTTTAGCAACATCATTAGTAAACTGAAACGAATTGATAAAGATAGCAACGCCTTCTACATGCTGGATGCTGAATTTGCTGCACGTACTTTTACAGCTCCTGCTGAGTAAGTAAAGATACTTAAGATCAGAAGCCTGAGAAATCAGGCTTTTTTTATTGNNCAAAGTTACGAGATCCTGTCTTCACGGTAAAAATAGGCTTCAACGTCAACATGTCATAAGCGTGAAATAGGCCATCGGATTGACCGCTATAAACCACATTTCCAAAAAGATCCGTCTGAACTACAGGATTCTCACCATTATTGAGGACTACCGCCTGACCATTTCCGAGTTTAAGTGCGGATAACGTACCATAAGCATAATTGGAATATAACATTCTTTGCTGATGGATTTGGTTTAATGGATAATCGTTCTCTTTTGCCATAGAGGTCCACGTTTGAACTGGCTTACCTTCCGCTGAGTAATTCCAGAAGTCATATTTCACAAGCTTTATGCCCTGAAAAATATAGAAGTCATTTCCGTCCAAGAATGCAGTCCCATTTACACCACCAAATGTGAATGCTCCATCTTTATTCTCGGTATCTGTCCATTTATATAAACGTTCTCCTTTAAGTTCACCCGTTTTTACGTTGAATACTGAAACTTTAACATTACGATTCACAGCGTCATCATCCATCATAAACGTATTGGTAATGGAGTAGAGGAGGCCGTCCTTAACTGCTAGTGGCCACCATTGACGGGTATGATCCCATAGTTTTTTTCCTGTCAGACTGTCATAAGCGGCAAGTGCGGCAGTTGTTAAGGCTCCCTGTGAGAGATAACTTCGAATAACAACCCCATCCGTTTCCATAAGTTCCGATAAGCCTGTAAAGTTATTGCTCTCCTCCACAGCCTTCCATTTGATCTTCCCGCTGACCGCATCGACAGCTGCGAATTGACTCTCTTGTGTTACATAAATGGTGGAGCCGAACCGTTGTATACTTGTAGCTTTAGGAAGTGATAATGAAGCTGACCATGCTTTTTTACCTGCTTCATTAACGGCATATAGGGAGCCATTTTGGGTCAGTCCGTAGATAAATCCATTACTGTACGTGAACAGCGGGGCTAATGCACTTCCGAATTCCCACATTTTTTTACCTGTTGTAGCATTCAATGCGACTAGTTTTTCATTCCGCTGCAAGGCAAAGACCTTCCCATTCTCGGCAAGGGCTGTAACGTTCTGCCCAGTGATTCTATCTTCTTTTAAGATGGCAAGCGGTGATGACCAAACAGGTACAAGAATAGGTGCTTTGACTTCATTGTAATAGGGATTGCTTGTACTTATGACTGCTTGTTCCGCGGAAATAACGGATAACGAACCGTTGTAAGCTATTGGGGATGCAATACATGTAACAGCTAAAACTTTAATCATTGTCTTGTGCAAAGACTGAATCATCGTTTCACGCTCCTCAAAAATAGTGATTACTATAATTAGACATAATAAATGGCAAAAAGTTACTATTGCAGTAGAACAAGCATTAACGCCTACGGCGTTTTTATAAGTACGGTAAGCGTTTAAACGAGAAATATAAAACTTAAAGTTGAACTAAGGCAAACTATGTTACACTCCGCAAAACAGTTATGACCTTGCAACTCTATTTGACGGAGGGAACTATTACGCCTCTTAGCAACACTGTTTCTCTAGACCCACCCGAATCTCGGAGTGTAGTATAGAACAATACTATTCTTTGGGGGTTCTTTTTTTTGGAAAATTACAACGACATCAAACAAGGTGAAAAAGGAGCATGGCTTAGCATAGTTGCCTACATATTCCTATCCGCCATCAAACTGTTTATGGGTACGATCGCGGGATCTCAAGCGCTACTTGCAGATGGCCTGAACAACAGTACTGATATTATCGCTTCTATCGCCGTACTAATCGGTCTTACGATCTCCAGGAGACCGCCGGATTCCAATCATAGCTACGGGCATTTCAGAGCAGAGACCGTGGCATCCTTAATAGCTTCATTTATTATGATTGTGGTAGGGCTTCAAGTGCTGTACCAGGGCGTGAACAAATTTATTCAACCAGAACTGGAAAGTCCAGATCTTATAGCAGCCTGGACGGCAGTTTTTTGTGCTGTGATAATGATGGGCGTGTATATGTATAACATTAGACTGGCCCGCTCTATTAATAGTAACGCTATGCGAGCAGTGGCACTAGATAATCGATCAGATGCTTTAGTTAGCATAGGTGCTTTTATCGGAATTGTGGCTTCTGGATTTGGAATTCCATGGCTTGATCCGCTTACAGCGATTATTGTCGGCCTGATTATCTGCAAGACGGCATGGGATATCTTTAGTAAAGCTACACATGACTTAACGGACGGTTTTGATGCGGAAGAGCTTGAACTCATGAAAGAAACCGTTGCTGAAATTGACGGTGTGCAATCCATTAAAGATATTAAAGCTCGCATCCACGGGAATAACGTGCTAGTTGATACAACTGTATTAGTAGATTCCGAGCTTAGTGTGGTGCAGAGCCATGATATTACCGAAGAAATCGAAGAACAATTGAAAGATCGGCACCAAGTTTCAAATGTGCTTGTCCACATAGAACCTGTAATGAAGTAGAAACGAAATGAATTAAATTGTGACTTTCCCTTGGATGGATATGGGGTTTTCCCTGTGATGTTGTTAATAGATCTTTTGTGCGGAAAGGTGGAGAATTAGTTGTATTTATCGATATGTTAATTTCAGGAAATGGAATGGTGATTTCGTGATTGAATGGAAGGATTCTTATGATATCGGTGTTGAGAAAATAGATTGTCAGCACAGACAGTTGCTGGCGAAATTGAACGAATTTTTTGATGCTTGCAGTAAGCAGCAGGGGAAAGAGAAGATCGAAGAAACGCTCAAATTCTTGAAGGAATATACCATCGAGCATTTTAGCAATGAAGAGCAATTGATGGAAGAGATCAATTTTCCTGAATTGGCGGAACATCGTAAGACGCATGCTGATTTTGTAAAAGCCGTTCTTGAATTAGAAGAAACGATTAAAACCAAGGGAGTCTCCGTTCTCTCGACGATTAAGCTTAACCGTACGTTAACCGATTGGCTTCTGAATCACATTAATAAATGCGATAAGCTAATTGGCGAATGTATGGCCACGCGTGATAGAGCAGTATAACTGAATACCTCCAACGAAGATGCCGACGGGCATTTTCTTTTTTTTATTTGTATGGGGAATGTGATAAAGAATTGTAATATGTTATTTGTTCGGT
>DOJM01000057.1:2915-3315 GCA_003529225.1 Paenibacillus sp. | reverse complement strand
GTACCAGCATTGCGCGGTGGAGATACCGGCTTGCAGCAAAAAGTAGCTGAAGTCTTTGCTCGCGAATTCGAGGACTTCCTGACTAGGATTGGAATTGGTAAGGATGCATCTGTTCTGATCGTTGGACTTGGTAACTGGAATGTGACTCCAGATTCACTGGGGCCGCTGGTGGTGGAGAATGCGCTCATTACTCGGCAATTTTATGAGCTCGTGCCGGATCAGGTCTCTCCAGGCTATCGCAAGGTAAGTGCTATTGCTCCTGGGGTATTAGGATTGACCGGTATTGAGTCGAGTGAGGTTGTGCAGGGAATCGTGGATCGTACAAAGCCGGATCTCATCATCGCCATTGATGCGCTGGCATCCCGTTCGCTGGAACGGATCAATACGACGATTCAAATTG
>DOJM01000057.1:0-2870 GCA_003529225.1 Paenibacillus sp. | reverse complement strand
GGTATCCACCCCGGTTCGGGGATTGGCAATAAGCGGCGCGGATTGACGCAGGAAATTCTAGGTGTTCCTTGTGTTGCTATCGGTGTTCCTACTGTTTGCTATGCTTCGACCATTGTAAATAATGTATTGGAGATGATGAAGAATCATTTCGGACAAGGAGCTGGTCATACCAAGGAAATTATGGGGATGCTAGACGATATTTCTGAGCAGGAACGATTGTCACTAGTGAAGGAAGTACTTGAGCCACTGGGACATGATTTGATCGTTACACCCAAGGAAATCGATGAATTTATTGAAGGCATCGCCAATATTGTAGCCAGTGGTCTAAATGCGGCCCTGCATGATGCGGTCGATCCTGAGAATGTCGGCGCTTATACCCACTAATTGAATCATAGCTAGCACAAGTCCGGCGGGATACTGATATACAGTATCTCGCCGGACTCTATGTCTATTCTCTCATTTACGGTTCTACTATTTCTCTTTCGCTCATAGATTTGGAGTATAAGAGATTACAGAGGGCTGGAGGAGGACATAAATATAATGAATAAAAAATGGTTTCAGCTTTGGAACATCGGCCGTTTACGTGGAAGAGTGCTGGATGCTTTATCGCTGGGAAGAACGATGCTGCTGTTGGCCGGAGGTTCGCTAGTATTTTTTATGCTGCTTGGCGCTGGTGGATTGGCAGGACAGAAGTTGAACTCTTCACCCATTCCATCTATGAAGGGGCTTGCGGCCTCCCTATCGAGTGGATTTTTCATGGAGCTATTGGGGATGGAGGTCCCCCATTTACCGCAGGGTAAAGAGCCTTCAGCTTTTTCAGGTGAAAAAGTAACTTCCTTTGTATTTCAATTGCTGACCAGTGTGAATCCAAGTGATCCGAAGAGTCTAGTTTCTCGTGAAGTGCCAGGCTTGGCAGCGGATGATCCATTTCTTTTGCGAAAAGGCTCGGGTGGCTCTACAGGAGCACCTGTTGATTATCATCCGGNNAGGGGAAGAGGTGGATCCATCGGTTCCAAACGAAGTGGACAAGCCCGAAGATACTCCAGCACAGCAGCCTGAAGCGACAATAGCTCCGTCTCCTGAGCCATCAGGAGCTGCGGGGGGTACGGATAAGAGTGATCCGCAAAGCGAGATAGATAATACCAAGGACACCTCAGTTAAACGGATCCTTATCTATCATTCACATCCTCGGGAGGCCTATAACCCTCTACTAGGAGTAGCGAACGAAAATCCAAGCTCTGCGGTTTCTTCTAAAAATGTAATGCTGGTAGGATCATATATTAAGAAAAGATTGGAACAACGCGGGATTGGTACAGTTCATGCCAAAGAAGATTTTCTAACTAAAATTGCCGACTATAACTGGAATTTTTCCTACAAATACTCTCGAATGTTGGTTAAATCTGCAATGAGCTCAAACCAAGAAATGAGTGAACTTATCGACATTCACCGCGACTCGCAGCGTCATGGCAAAACAACTGCAGTGATTGATGGGAAAAGTTACGCTCAGGTGTATTTTATTATTGGACATGCGAATAAAGATTGGAAGAAGAACGAAGAGTTTGCGAACAAGATTCATCAAACGATTGAAAAGAGTTACCCAGGAATATCTCGCGGAATATGGGGAAAAGCTGCGGGTAAAGGAAACAACGGGGAGTACAACCAAACCCTCTCACCCAATAGTGTCTTGATTGAAGTGGGCGGTATTGATAATACAGCAGAGGAATTAAAGCGTACGGCTGATATTTTGGCAGACGCTATTGCGGATGTGTACTGGAGCAGTCATGACTCGGAGAAGGTAAACGCTACAGCACCTCAAAAGTCGAATGGAGCTTCTTAAGCTATAGACATTTAATTTTAGAATAAACAGCTTTATTACCATTTATTTAAAAAGGAGTGGCTTACATGTCTCGTTTCGGTAAAAGACTGGTTATGGTCGGTATCTGGGCAGGGGTCGGCATACTGTTAGGTATGCAGTTCAGTGGCAGCGGAGGGGCAACCGTCTCTAAGCTGCTGCCAGGCTGGACCAACCTATCGACTACGCCAACCAGTCAAGTGACGGGCATGCAATCACAGCCGATTAAGAATGGGGTTACACAAGGTGGGCAGACTTATGTGTATGTTCCAATGGTGATCGACCCTATCACAGGTGCATATACGCCTGTATCTCCATTGCCTCAGAATAGCAATTCTGCGCCAACTACAGATCTTCCTCAGCAGGTGGCAGATGGGTATCATACGAAAACTCCGGAGCAGATTCTGATTCCTGAGGAACAAAAGCCGACAGTCGATGTGATAGCGGATAAAACGGCAGGCCTTCTGCAGCAGGCTTCTCAGAAGGGCATACGCTGGGTAGTTTCATTGTTCGATTCGGCGGAAGAATCACAATGATTTCAGGAGAAACAGTTATTTCACGGGTGCGTGAATAGCTGTTTCTTCTGTTTTACGTAAGGGCGGGATTGATGGAGTAAGCTTGTACTGTTATAATAAGTGGATTAATATCAGGCTGTCTGTGGGGGTAAGGAATGACTGACGTTCAGAAAAGACAACAACAAATTCGCAATTTCTCGATTATTGCACATATAGACCATGGTAAATCGACACTAGCTGACCGCATTTTGGAATACACGGGGGCACTAACCACGCGTGAAATGCAGGAACAGGTGCTCGATCAGATGGATCTGGAGCGCGAACGTGGTATCACAATAAAGCTGCAAGCCGTGCGTTTAACCTATCGTGCAGACGATGGTGTAGAGTATTATCTCAACTTGATTGATACACCGGGACCCGTCGATTTCACCTATGAAGTTTCCCGCAGTCTTGCAGCATGTGAAGGCGCATTGCTGGTCGTGGATGCGGCTCAAGGAATTGAA
>DOJM01000056.1:4040-4531 GCA_003529225.1 Paenibacillus sp. | reverse complement strand
TAGAATTTCTCTTCATATCCTGGGCCATCTGGAATATGGCTCTTGCGGTACTTGCCCAGTATCGTTCCATCGGCATCGATTACAGCTAGTGAGTTGTAACGTGCGTAGTTCTTTTTCTCATAAAAACTGATTGGCAGCACCACTTGCAGTTCCTTGGCTATTGCTGTGAAATGATTAATCGCTTTGTTATGTTCAAGCTCTGTTGCATATGCGTAATAATCAGCTTTCTCTTTCTGGCAGAAATACGGAGTCTCGAACAGCTCCTGCAGCAAAATAATTTGTGCTCCCTGCGCCGCCGCTTCTCTGACCAATGTTTCGGCTTTGCTGATATTCTCATCAATATTGCTGGAACAGCTCATTTGCGTCGCAGCTACTTTTACATTTCTCAAGAATCTGTCCTCCTTATATATAAATGTCCCTTTGGACGTTTAGTTTCCTTCAATTATTGCTGAGCAGGCATTTGCTGTGTAGTGCAGTGAACATTACCGCCC
>DOJM01000056.1:3720-3923 GCA_003529225.1 Paenibacillus sp. | reverse complement strand
GGCTGCCGTCATGATCCACCCGTGGTGGCTGCTGAATCTTGATGATCTGCAGCTTACGCCCCTTTGCATCTATGGCATTCTCCAGAATACGAAGATTCTCCTGTGTAATCTCAAAATTCTCGTCCTGCGGATCCTCACAGACCTGAATAATGACTTTACCTGGAGCAGCAAAGCAGGCGATATTATCCACATGGCCATCGGTT
>DOJM01000056.1:0-3692 GCA_003529225.1 Paenibacillus sp. | reverse complement strand
CGTATTCTTCGATATCCTCGCGCTGCAATTCCGGATTGCGGTTCGTATTGAGCAGACATTCTTCTGTAGTAATCAAAGTGCCTTCTCCATCCGTATGAATAGAGCCGCCTTCCATCACCAGCGGTGCATCAAAGCGTGTAACTTGTGCGTGTTCGAGAATCTGTGGCGCCACTTCGTCATCCAGATCCCAAGGTGAATATTTGCCACCCCAAGCATTGAACCTCCAGTTCACGCCTGCTAGAACCCCATCTTTATTAACAACAAAGGTAGGTCCGTTATCACGCAGCCAAGCATCGCTATGTTTTATAGGCAGCAGCGTTACATTCGGTCCACTAACCAGACGTTCTACTCTTTCCACGTCCTCCGGGTTAACGATGACCGTGATCGGTTCAAACTCAGCAATGGCTGTGATGATCTCCGCATAACCTTGGCATACAGACTCATGGTTATCCGGGAAACACATGGATTCCTGCACCGGCCAGGAGATAAAAGTACGTTCATGCTTGCCCCATTCCGGTGGCATTGTATAGTTCAATTCTTTAGGATTCATGTGTTAACTACCTCTACTATTATATTTGGAGCTAGCCCTACCCTTAAAACTCCTCCCTCATCATACAATAATATGTTCTAGTGCTCAATTCCCTAGACCACTAATAATGTTGGAAGAAATTCGGGCCACACGTGATCTGACTGAGCTTATAATGTAATTCTTTTTACCACATTGCCTTCAAAATCCTTAACGATGAACTCTCCACCTTCAAGGACACCATAGGAATTCGGATTATTCTCTTTAGGCAGCGATATCGAACCGGGATTCAGCACGTATATTCCCTCTTTTACATTCGCAACCGGAATATGGGTATGTCCCTGAATAAAGATATCCTTCTCGGATAGTGCCGGTAAATTCTCAATACTAAAGCCATGACCGTGTGTAACATAGATTCGTCTGCCTTCATGCAGGAGCATGACGTAATCGCCCATCATCGGAAATTGCAGCAGCATCTGGTCCACTTCAGCATCGCAGTTACCGCGTACTGCAGTTATGGGCTTCTTTTTATTATATTCATTCAGTTTATTAGCAACTTCCTGTGGGTCATAACCCTTCGGTAGTGGATTTCTGGGACCGTGATATAAAAAGTCTCCTACGATAACAAGACTGTCTGGCTGTTCTTCCTCTACCTTTTCCAAAGCCCGTTCTAACCAGAATAAAGAACCGTGAATATCTGAAATAAACATTAGCTTCATCATGTATTCTCCTTTTCGACTTAACTTAAGTAAATCTTACTCTTAGATCACAATTTTAACCTTGAATATGCTAACAACGCAAAAGCGGACGCTCCCCCAAAAGGAACGTCCTGCTCTATATGCCTCTATACTTACGGCAAATTCGATGATCCCATCAAGAATCGGTNNCTTTGTCCGCGGCGCATATCACCTGCTGTGAATACCCCTTCTACATTGGTCGCTTGTGCTCCGAACTCCGCCTTGGCATTTCCGCGCTCATCACGTTCCACCCCAAGCTCGCCTAGCACAGTCTCTTCGGGCCCTGTGAATCCTAATGCGAGCAGTACCAGCTGCGCCTTTAGAACTTCTTCACTGCCTGGTACTTCAACCGGAACTATCCTTCCTTGTTCATTACAAGTCCACTCAATGCGCACGGTATGCAGCTCCTGCACATGCCCGCCATCGTCACCGACAAAACGTTTCGTCGAAACAAGATAACGACGTGGATCTTCCTTATACAGTGAAGCGGCTTCTTTTTGGCCATAGTCTACCTTAAGAACCTTTGGCCATTCTGGCCACGGATTGCTTGGCTGACGGGTCAGCGGAGCCTTTGGCATAATCTCAAGCTGGATCACACTACGGCAGCCGTGGCGGATCGACGTAGCTACACAGTCTGTGCCAGTATCCCCGCCCCCGATTACAACTACATCCTTATCTGCCGCAGACAAGTATTCACCATCAGCAAGCTCTGAATCCAGTAAGCTCTTAGTATTCAGTGTCAGAAACTCCATAGCCTGATGAATGCCCCGCAGCTCACGACCCTCTATAGGAAGCTCCCGTGCCTGTGTAGACCCGCCACACAAGACAACAGCATCGTGCTCCGCCTTGAGCTGTGACGCCGAGATATCTCTCCCAATCTCTGTACGAGTTACGAATGTAATTCCTTCAGCCGCTAGCAGGTCTACTCGACGCTGAACCGTCTTCTTATCCAGCTTCATGTTCGGAATACCATACGTCAACAAACCGCCAATCCGATCTGCCCGTTCATACACGGTCACAGAATGCCCTGCCTTGTTAAGCTGAGCTGCACAGGCAAGACCTGCTGGACCCGAGCCCACTACAGCTACCTTTTTACCTGTGCGAGTAAGCGGTGGTTCTGGAACAATCCAACCTTCTTCAAAACCTCTATCTACAATCGACTTTTCAATCGACTTTATCGTTACGGGCTTGCCGTTCATCCCTACTGTACAAGAACCTTCACAAGGTGCCGGACACACACGTCCAGTAAATTCAGGGAAGTTATTGGTCTTATGCAGACGTTTCAGTGCAACCTCCCAGTTCCCACGATAAACCATATCATTCCATTCAGGAATCAAGTTGTGCAGAGGGCAGCCGGAAGCCATACCAGACAACAGACGTCCTACATGACAAAATGGCGTACCACAGTCCATACAACGTGCGCCTTGCTCGCGCAGGTTCTCTTCATCCATAGGAATCGAGAATTCATCCCAATTCTTAATCCGCTCCAGCGCCTCACACTCCGAAGGCGTCTGCCGTTCAAACTCCAAAAATCCGGTTGCTTTCCCCATCTCTTTCATCCTCTCTAAATATCCCCACAAAATGGAGCTTTGTTTCGATGCACTCAGGAAAAACACGCTCTATGATTGTCTGTCGTTATGCTTATGCCACTCTAAAGCGCCAAAGTAAATGCCTTCATATTAACATCCAATATTCACATCGAAAATGAGTAATATCACCTTTTTATGTAAAATGAAACAATCAAATTAAGGAAATAAAAAAACAAAAAAAGCACACAGTGTACTGTACCTGATTAAAGTACGTTACTCCGCATGCTTTTTAATAATGATCTTGTAAAAAACTAATTATTTCGACGTCAGGACTACTGTCCCAATCCCTTTTAAAGTTAGCTTATTTCCAGTCAGTTCCTGCGTAAGATCAGCCCCGAAGATGGTCTTCCATGCTCCAAGCTGCGGCAGAACCACAGTGGTCTGTTCAGCATTCGCATTAAAAAGAACATAAATATGCTTCGATGCATCTCCTCCAGCATGGCCACGCAGCGTGTAAGCTACTGCACTTGCCGGTGCTTTTTCAAAAACCAAATGGTTCCGAATGTCATCTGCCGTTCGCATACGGAAGGCCGGGTGAGCTTTACGCAGTGCGATTAACTGTTTCATATACGCCACATCTTCCTGATGCGCGGCGCATAATTCCCAGTCCATACGATTGATCTCGACCGAAGATTTATAGCTGTTCTCCACCCCGTCCTTCGTACGCACAAACTCCTGCCCTGCATGGATAAAAGGAATCCCCTGGCTCATGAACACTATCGCAGAAGCTAGTCTGTGCATGGAACGGCGCTGAGTAACTGTCTCACCCTCGGTGGACAATACGATTTTATCCCATAACGTATGATTATCATGACACTCCACATAATTAACGTTTTGCTG
>DOJM01000500.1:6417-11457 GCA_003529225.1 Paenibacillus sp. | reverse complement strand
GCAATATCATGTTCAAGCTGCTGAAGCGTCACCGATTCCGCGTCTCTCAATTCCTTATAGCGACGGAGAGCTCTTTCTTCCACACTTGCCGTCATAAAAATCTTTACTTCGGCATCGGGCAGCACGGTCGTACCGATATCGCGGCCATCCATTACAACGCCTTTGCGAAGCGCCATCTGACGCTGCAAATGACTTAGTCTGGACCTTACACCTTCGATCTTCGAATACTGCGACACAAGGCCGCTAACCTGAAGACTCCGAATATGCGGCGTTACGTCCTCCCCATTAATTAGCACCTTCTGGATGTCTTTTTCCGGAATAAGTTCAATAACCATGTCGTGAACTTTCTGGTTCACTTGATTCTGATCTTCCGGTTCAATGCCTTCTCGGATCATATACCAGGTGATTGCCCGGTACATTGCGCCTGTATCGACATAAATATAAGACAGCTTCTGGGCTACCAATCGGGCTACAGTACTCTTGCCTGCCCCGGCAGGTCCGTCGATGGCGACGTTAATTCTGTCGTAAGTATGTGTACCCTGCCTATCCAACGGGGCATTCCTCCTCAAACACTCTTTCATAAAAAAAGCATCTAGCGATGTTAAGTTCGTTCCTGCAATATCAAGGAGCACATACAAATGGATATGCTTGATGATATTATCAAGAAAAAAGCAGGCATTGCCTGCGACTTATAAAATTATACCACAGTTTATACTTCAGTGCAAAATCAGAACGCTTAATAGAGCTAAGAAAAATGCCTATCGGTTGCGGAAATCAAACTGTCGTTCAAAGCAGTAACGTATTATTTTCTGACGTTCATTATCCGTAATAGCCACAAATTTCAGCATGGCCAACTGGCGCCCATTTTCAAGCTTTTTAATCCGAACCACTTCACCTTCAAAGTCCACATGCTCAATACTACCATTTCGATAAGGCACTAGAACCCAGCAGAATAGTTTCGCTCCCACCTCGAGCTTCACTTGGTGATCCACCAAGAAAGACGTTCCTCCGCCGCCGATATCATCTGTACGTACAAGGAATCTTTTGCCAAAGCTATCCTTCACAGCTAATTCAAGATCTGCATTCACCCGAAAAAAGCTTCGTCTCTGAATTTTGAAAATCGAATCCGCCTCTGGTTTTTGTATCCGGACCATACGAATAATATCTTCTTTAAACCCGAGAACATGAGTATTAAAGTAGTTTTTAATGCCACCCTCAGTTATAAAATAAACCGAAAGCTCGTCCCCCATAAAAAGTCGTTTCAGACGACCGTTACTCTCCTGTATAGGAATTTCAATCAGGAATGCGTCGTCCTCTGTCTCTGCAATTCTCGATCTATATTCAACTTCTGCTTCAGCAGCGTCACTGGAAGCAACCTGTATGTATAGATATTCATTAATTTTAGGATACAAAGATGTCACCGCCAAATCAGTATAGTTAACAATGATTATAGCATGGGAATATCACCCAATGAGATAATTATTATTTGAATTTTAAAAATAAAACAGAGTGCATCCAAATAATGGATGCACTCTGTTTTTTCACTTTTGTTCTACCCCTGAAGAAGGCCTGATTTCTTCCACGGACTCTTCGATGCCATCGTCCGCATTAAGATAAATACGATACTGAGTACCATTTACCTCTCCGCCAAATTCGTAAGTCAAAACTTCTACTGAGTCATCATTTTTAATCCAAGCCATGCGATGGTAATTCTCATTGAAATCTGAATTCAGAAATTTCTTCACTTCCGCAAGGGTCAGCTTTGGCTTTGGAATCTTGCGATTGTCCTTATGCTCATTGACATATTCGCTAGCCTCAAATCCAACCGTTGTTCCCGAATCAAGTCCAATACGGATCGTCATTTTCTCAGGATAAATCAATACATCATTTTGGCTCNNCCGCAGTCATATGAGGGTATCCTTTTTTCTTAAGAAACTGCTCCGCCTTGATAACTGCTTCTTCTAGGGTTACCTTAGCAGGTCCTATCTCACGGTTATCGTAATAAGAGATCAGTAAACTACCATTTTTGGTGAAATCCATGCTGATAATCTGCTTATTATTCGAACCACTGACTGTAGCCGTATAAGAAGGCCACTTCGTATTTTTGCCGTGTTCTTTCACATCTACTTTAGCATTCGAGCCTGCATTAGCAAACTTAATGGCTTTACGTTTGATATCTTCAACTGAAACAGGAGTGCCTCCGAGCATTTTTACAGAGCGTTTATCATAAATGCTTGCAACTGAAGGCCCCCAATCCAGGTCAGGGTAACCTTCGACACGTTTGTCCACCGACTTGAAGCCGTCAATAATCGAATTATCTTCTGCCTTATTCTCTGTAGCCAATGCGGTTTCAACATCCATCCAGCGTAAACGGCTACCAATCACTTTATTCTGAACATCCTGCAAATCTTTTGAGATTTCTCCAGAGCTCTTATACAATGCTTTTAAATTGCTCAATTCATCATCTGTCAAAGGCTTCTTAGCGTAATCACGAATCCCAGCTTTATAAGAAAAGTTTGAGATTTTGGATAGAAACTCCTCCGTTTTGCTAAATGGCAGTAATGTGAGCGGCAACTGATTAATTTCATTTTGCGCCTCACTGGTCATCCGCCACACATTAACAAGTCCTTTGCGGTGCATCCCGTTAGAAGCGGAGTTAACAGCTAGTGTGTTTCCCAGCTCTCCATGAAGACGCTCCACATGGTAAGACAAATCATGAAAGGCACGCTGATACTGGTTCTCCGCCTTGATTAGAATCGCATTCTTCTCCTGATTCTCCTGATAACCCCACACGAGCGCTCCAATTAACAGCAGCGCAGTCAGCGGGAACATTACAGCACTTAATCTTTTGTACATAGGGCTACAAGACTCCTTTCGATAGCTTATTGGCGTTAGTTTGACAATAAACTAGGAGTCTTATGCACCCTTCTGTAACACAATATAACTAAAGTGTTTGAATAGAGGGATTTCACTCCAAATTTGCATAGCATAGCGCTTATGCTCTTTCTTCAATTTCAAAGCCACTGCTATTACTGCAAAGGCATTGCTTAAAGCCAGTTTGAATTACACCCTGCTCTTTTATCCCTCTTAATATGTAGGTCTCACCGCATCGTTTACAAAGTATACGGACTTTTATACGCAAAAAAAGACACCTCTCTCCTCTCTGGAATCTCCCGCTAAGGAACAATCCTTTGAATATAAGTGTGTCCATCTCAATTATAGGTTAACCTCTTCTTCACGTTTCAGAAAGCGGAACGGGGATCGGCTATTCGCCCTATCCACTTTCCCCATCNNACAGCCATCAGAGGAACAATAAACCATATCCAGTAGTTAGCTGTCGTACTCAAAATAAAGTCATAAATCCCATGCCACAACCATGGCAGCAAGATAGAGATTAACAGAATCCCTTTTGTTTTAGCTCCTTTTGAGAACTTGGCTCTCCCTAAATGATAGCCCATGATTACACCAAACATAGCATGTCCAGAAACCGGAAGTAGTGCTCTCAGAAACATGGAACCGATTGATGCATTGCTATACCAAGCGTACATTATATTTTCTATTGTTGCGAAGCCGAGCGAAATCGCTACGGCATATAGTATCCCATCATATGGCTCGTCTNNTCATATGGTAAAGTACAAACCATTTTAGACATTCTTCCACGCCAGCGGATATGAGAAACGACTCCACATAAGGACCGCCATTCAACCCCAGCATTAGTCCTCTCTGAATGATCATAACAGGGAAAACAATCAGAAGGCCTAGCAGGAACACCTTAATAACGATATGAAGCGGTTCTTGATCATACTTATCTTTCAGATAAAAAAAGGTCAGCAGAGCAAGTCCCGGCGCTACTGCCGACGAAATAACCGATAACACGAGCACCGAAAAACCTCCCTATATCCCTAGCGCCTAATTCTGCTGATTACAGCAAGGCAAATTACAGCTTTAACTCAAGAATAACCGCCATACCATCAAGAACAACACTAGGGCTAATCAGCTAAAATGATGCGTATCAGCCCTATCATGCTATTTAATCCTGACGCTTAAAATGAGTACACAATAACTGGACTGCATTCTCCGGCATTACTGTCTTCCCGTATTCATCGAGAACAGCTTCAGTAACCGGTGAGGAATCTCCAAACTCAGCTAGTACACCAACAAGACCTGACAACGCCGTTTCTTCAAATTCCTTAGGATCGAAGTACAGATACCATTTATTGTTATAAGAATACAGTTTCCCCTGGGAAGTAATATTACCAATGAGCACATGGGCCGCTTCAACAAGAACCTCGAAATCGCGGAATGCATATACAATGGAGTCGCTTTGTTCAAGAGTAACTTCCATTTCATAAATCTCTTCTGGCAATTCTTCTTCCCCGGACGCACCGTACTGATGGTGATCATATTTTCCTCGGGTCACTATAACGACCATGCCTTGGGCGGGCAATGCGAAAACTTCTACGGCAAGCGGACCGGTAGCATCAAAACCTAATTCACTATATGCTTGGTCCATCATCTCCGTAAACAGGTCATGAACCTTAGGAACTTCCTGCCACATGTCTTCCTTCTGGATGCCCCGCTCGCTCAGGTCGTCAAAAGTGAGGAAAATCCGTATCTTATCTTGACTTAATCGCTCTATTCTCATGACAGGATCCTCCTTTTGCAAGCTCATTTATTATAATGTATGATGAGTCCCGAGTAATGAGCCAAAAATGGTTACTATGTATGTATGTTATCATTTTGCAGAGATAAATGCACGAAAATAAATATATAAAATCCTCTTAAAGCATTACCACTACTGAAGAGCTTATTCTAATTCATAAACCATTTTCAAGCCCTTGAAAATAAAAAAAGAATCATTCTGCGGAATATTTCATCCTCAAAATGATTCTGAAGGAGTCCTTTACGGTTACAATCCCGGTATGGCAGTATGCGTTTCTTTAAGAATCTGCTCCACTTCGCTCTTCACTTCAGGATTGTTGCGAATGAAATCCTTCAGTAATTTGAGATTGGATTCTTTTGATTTTACCGGTGATTCCG
>DOJM01000500.1:292-6339 GCA_003529225.1 Paenibacillus sp. | reverse complement strand
CACAAAAAAATGACGAAGTATTCATATTTTCAGCCTCCTTGTATGGTAAAATCATGTTTAGTGTTCGCGGAAAGATTGCCGCTCATGCAACCTAATAAGAAGAAAGCGAGTTGAAAAAAGTGGGTAAAATGACATCAGTGCTCCTACTGGCTACCTTACTGCTGACAGCCTGTGGCAACAGCGGTGCAAATGGAAAGACAGCCGAGGATACAAACACCACAAACAATACGCCTACGGCGGCAGCTACACAGAGCTCAGAAACAACAGCGCCTTCCCCTGAAGTAACAGCCAGCCCTACTCCTGGAGCGACAGCAGATGGAGGAACTACAGGTAATAATACAGCCAGTAAGGATGAAGCCTCCGCTGAAATTCCACTGCTGTACCATATGAACAAAAATTACGACATCGTCCCAAATGAGGAAACTACAAATAAAAAAGTTGTGCTGCTCACTTTTGACGACGGGCCCAAAGATGCAGACATGATTAATCCGTTAATGGATGTTCTGGACAAACATCAGGCCAAAGCGATCTTCTTCGTGAACGGGTACCGTGTTAAAGCGCATCCCGAGCTTCTAGAGTTAATTCATAACCGCGGAGGAGTTATCGGCAACCATAGCTGGGATCATATTGTATTGAAGGACAAGTCTTACACTGAGGTCAAAAAGCAAATCGAAGATGTTCAAAATGCGGTCAAGGAGATTATCGGTGAAGCCCCTCAGTTTTTCCGTCCTCCACATGGTGCTGGCGGAGATGTGGGCAAGAAGATTTCCGCTGAGAATGGGATGTTGTATATGACCTGGTCCAATGGATCGCTGGACTGGGAAATGAAAGAGAAAGAAACCGGAAAAACAGATAAGTTAATCAAAAATGTGACGGACCAACTGCATTCTGGCAGTAATATTCTGATGCATGAGCTGCCTTGGACAGTCGAAGCGTTGGATAAACTGCTTACTACTCTTGAAGACAAGGGCTATAGCTTTGTAGACCCTCGCAGTATTGAACTTAAGATGCGCTAATTCCTAAGTAGGACAAATAAAAACAGGTAATCACCTAGAGGGAAAGGAGATTACCTGTTTTTATGTCCACCCATTCAACTGTACAAAGACAACTTTTTAATGTTTCTCTTTACGGAGTGTTAGCACGTGCATCTCAGCAGGACTTCCCCAGCGGATCGGCAAGTGTGAAGTTCCAAACCCTCTGCTAATCAGCAGCTTCGCATCCCTTCCTGTCCCATCCCTTCTTGGCCATTGAAATATTCCCGCATCATATTTATGATAGAAATTTTCCACATGTCGTTGACCCAAAAAAGGAAGAATGACCTGCCCTCCATGCGTATGGCCTGCTAATATCAGATCCGCTGGCACACTTTGACGTTTGGACAACCAGAGCGGATCATGAACAAGAATGATACGACAAGTGTCATCTATTGAAGAAGCACGTGACGCTAATCCAGGTAATGAACGATAAGAAGTGTTTCCTCCCTTTTTCGGGAAATCCACTCCCGTTAACCAAAGAGAAGCTCCCTCACGTTCAATACGCACATTCTCATCCATTAACAGCTTTGCTCCACTGCCTCGAATAATCTGATCAACTTGTGAAATATTAGCTCGATAATCATGATTTCCATGTACTACATAGGTAGGAGCAATAGAAGTAACTAAAGTCATATTATCAGCCAGTCGATCCAGAGGACTGTTTTTTTCTGTTAGATCACCGCCTAATAATATAGCATCCACCTCTCCCTTTAACGGAGTCAGTAGTGCTGTTGGAAGGCGGCGGCGATGGATGTCGGTTATAAATAAAATACGAAATCCATCAAACTTTTCTGGGAGCAACTTCAAAATTATTTCCTCGGTAATAATTCTGTTTCTAAAGGCGTTACTCACCATAATCATTGCAATGATTAGCGCAATCAAAAGCACAACCACAACCAATCCCCAAATCCAAAAAGTCACCATAAAGTACTCAAAGGCGGTGCCCCTTCGATTCCCCACCAGAGGAGGGCTACCAGCAATATTACAAAAATGAAAATCAGAGAGTTAACAAACATTTTACTAAGCCGAACACGTTCTGATGAATACGTATTTGAACGTGATGGAACAGATTCTTCCTGCTCTTTGTTTCCAGCGTTAGATCCCTTCGCAGAAGCTGCCGGACGGCGCGCTTTCCTTGATAAAGTTGCCGTTGTTGTCCGTGAATGATTGCTCTTTCTAGGAGCCTCCTCCGATCGCGGATACGTTTTTTTACTTTTGCCGGAAGTTTTGCCTTCGACACCACGCTTTTTCTGACGAGACTTCAATCGGCTCAATTCCTCACTCATGATTCCCTCCTGTAGCGGATCACCAGACCAGAGAAAAGGTCGATGAAGAAGTGACATAGTATAGGTGCCCATAAGCTTCCTGATTGGATGTAAATATATCCCAAACCATAACTGCTTAAGAATACCCATCCGGTAGGTATAAAGTGGCGCAAATAACGAACATGAATAAGAGCAAACAAAATACTCGTCCAATAAGGACCAATGGAATATTGAATGGCTCCTCTGAACAGAAGCTCTTCACAGATCGATACCATTGCTGCAATTACAACAATGTGCCATACGGGCCGATTTCGAAATAAAAGGTCGTTTATTCCCCCGTCATCCATACTTTCTTCAGGTACAATATGAGTCAATAAATAATCAACTACCAGCATTACAGCGGCAAGTCCAAGACCCCATGCCACAAAATGTACGTTTTCTGGAAAAATTAATAGCTGAAAAGGATTTCTTTTCTGAAATAATATCCATATCAAACCGATAATTAATGTAAGCCCCTGAGTAATATAGAGATTGAGGAGCAGAAGACGGTCTGTTAACTGACCTGGCTCTACTTTTTTTATCTTAATCTCGCCAAATTTGAATTTTTTCCTCGTGACCTGCCTGTTCTTTAATTTTTTGGGGCAGCTCCGAAAGAGAAACCGTCCATAATGTTGCTATCAATACATAATACATAGGATAATTCCCCCAGAAAAAGGAGCACTTATTATGAGCCAACGTAACTCCCGTACACAAATGTTATACACTCTATTTTTTTTGTTTTTCCTTATTTGCGCCTTCGCCGCATTTTTCACAGGCGTCAAGGTTGGCGCAGACAAAACGGAAGCTAAATATGAGCAACAAAAGAGCAGTAATGGATATGGATTAGAAGAATTCACGAGCTCTTACCAACAGAAGGATCTTGTTACTTTCTATCATAACGTATTTTTGCCTTATCGGGAATTCAAGCAGAATTGGAACACACAAGTGGACAAGCTGGCACGTAGTACTGATGCCCGTGTGAACGCAGCGGCTATGAAGAATCTTAGCCTTCTAGCAGATAAACAATATGAAAGAGTTAACCAGGACTCTATCTTTTCCGACTCACCCTTATTACATCAATCACAGCTGAACATACTCAAAAGCTTAACTTTATTCTCAAAAGCTTCTGGTGAAATAAGTGCAAGTGCATCTGGTGCTGAGACGGCAAAATTGCTGAAAAATGATCCTTATACTGCCGGTGCGGTTAAATTCGGATTGCTCGCACNNGTGGAAAAAAATGCCTCTTCTTCAAAAGAACGCATCTATTGCTGATATGATGTTAAATCGCGAAATTTTCGCAGCCTTCGATCCTCAGGACATTACTGCAAAAATAGACGATTTGATACATTCTGGTACAGCCAGTTCATTGAATCTTACAGATGTTCAGTCCTCAGTTACCCTACTTATTTCTACAGGTGCTATACAAGTAGAGGATTTTACGAAGTGGCGAGAGCAGTACTATAGCAAAGAGACGATTCCACAGCTCCCGTTTTTTTATGAATAGAACCAGTCATTGAATCATAACGAAAAATGAAGTTCACTTCAAGAAAGCCTACTTTCAAAGCCTATTGACACATCTACATTACCGTGTTACATTATGAAAAAATTAATCAATCAAAAACGATGATGGAACAAAGATTCTGGAAGTCTTCAGAGAGCCGGTGGTTGGTGCAAACCGGTGACAAGCAGATGTCTTTAGCGCTCCTGAGATATTGTATCGAACCTTAAAGTAGGTGCAATCGGATCAACTCCGTTACCAGTGTGGCCTTGCAGGCCAATGAGGCTGCTTCTTACAAGTTGCAGTGAATTAGGGTGGTACCACGAAGATAACTCTCGTCCCTTACTACGGCAGTAGTATGGGGGTCGGGAGTTTTTTTAATTTCTAAATCCCTAATCTATACTATCCTTTTGCCCAAAGTTACCGATTCCGCGGCACTTCTGCAAGCAGCTTCTTTTATGCGACACCGCGTTGATCTACTATTATCACATGTTTTTTCTCTACTAGTTCGTGAATCTTCAGGTATTGTGGATTGCCCAAAAAGGCGTCCTCGACATATAAAGCTTTTCAACTTTAAGGGGGATAAGAAACCATGTTTAAAGTATTAGTATCGGATCCAATCAGTGATTTGGGCATTCAGCAATTGATGGACGCAGAAGATGTTGTTGTTGACAAAAAAACAGGACTCAGCGAAGACGAACTCATTGCAATTATCGATGAATACGATGGCCTCCTTGTCCGCAGTCAAACTACTGTAACAGACAAAATCATCGAAGCAGGAAAAAATCTAAAAGTAATTGGTCGTGCAGGTGTTGGTGTAGATAATATCAAACTGGATGCTGCAACAAAGCGTGGTATTGTTGTAATCAATGCTCCTGATGGAAATACAATTACGACTTGTGAGCATGCTTTCGCAATGATGATGGCTCTGGCCCGTCATATTCCACAAGCATATGCAAAAACAATCGGTGGAACCTGGGATAGAAAAACATTCATAGGTGTAGAGCTTCGCGGCAAAACTTTAGGTGTACTCGGAATGGGCAGAATCGGTAGCGAAGTGGCTAAACGCGCTAAAGCTTTCGGTATGGAAATTCTTGCTTTTGATCCTTTCCTAACAGCTGAACGTGCTGAAAAGATGGAAGTTAAATTGGCTTCTGTAGACGATGTTGTTCGCGCAGCAGACTTCATTACTGTGCACACTCCACTTACTCCGGAAACTCGCCATATGATTTCTAGCCCGCAATTCGAAGTGATGAAAAAGGGAATGCGCATCATCAACTGTGCACGTGGTGGTGTAATTGATGAAATGGCATTAGTAGAAGCTATAGATAGCGGTATTGTTGCTGGCGCTGCGTTCGACGTATTCGAGAAAGAGCCGCCGCAAGCAGATCATCCTTTCCTGTCTCATCCAAAAATCATCGTGACTCCTCACCTTGGCGCTTCTACGATTGAAGCTCAAGAGAATGTGGCGATCGATGTTTCGGAGCAAGTGTTGCATATTCTGCGTAATGAACCGTTCATTAACGCGGTCAACATTCCTCCAGTGGCTCCAAGTGTAATGAATAAGCTTCAACCTTACTTCACGCTTGGGGAAAAACTGGGCAGCTTTGTTACCCAAATTGCAGCTGCTGCTATCCGTGAGATCCATGTTGAATACGCTGGTGATCTTTCGGCTTTAGATACCCAACCACTAACCCGCTACATTGTAAAAGGTGTGCTCTCCCGCCACTTTGCAGAGGATGTTAATATCGTAAACTCCATGCATTTGGCAAAAACACGCGACGTGAACGTAGTAATAACTAAAGCTTCTAAAACTAAAGGCTTTACCAATCTGATTACTGTTACTCTAAAAGCTGATCGTGACCAAGAGTATCTTGTTGCCGGCACCCTGCTGCAAGGTTATGGAGAACGGATTGTTCAAGTGAATAAGTTCCCAGTTGATATTGCTCCTGAAGGTCATCAAATCTTTGTATCCCATAACGACAAAATAGGGATTATCGGACTCGTGGGTACATTGCTTGGCGAGAACGATGTAAATATCGCATCCATGCAAGTAGGACGTAAAATTGTTGGGGGCGCTGCAATCATGCTGCTGACCGTTGACAAAGCTGTTCCTAAGCATGTCCTTGTGAAGCTTGCTGGTTTACCAGAGATTAACACTGCCGAAGAAATCATCCTTCTTTAATCTAAAACATGAAAGGCCATTCCAGA
>DOJM01000500.1:0-259 GCA_003529225.1 Paenibacillus sp. | reverse complement strand
TTTTATTTAACGAATTAACGAATCTTTTTCTTCTTACATTATGAATGAAGGGATTATCCTTCCATCAATATCAGTAAAACCATACTTCTTAGCAAGCTTTCCAACCTGCTGCGGCTCACTGGACATAGACATAACCTCTGGATCAACGGCTAGTGCAGCTACAGCTCGACCAATATATGTCGTCGATTCACTCATTTTCAGTTCCCCAACTTCTTGCCAATGTTCCTCATCTGTATTCATGGCTTCTAGAACCGCTTCT
>DOJM01000498.1:9962-10410 GCA_003529225.1 Paenibacillus sp. | reverse complement strand
GCGGCTGGGATCGCAGCTCTAATCACAGTTTTGATCTTGCCTGAGTCTCTGTCTGTTGAGAAACGGATGGAAGCGAAGCTATCGAAAAATAATCAGGAGAGCTTCTTCACGCAATTGATGCGTTCTTATCGTGAACCTTACTTTTTCGGGTTAATTATTGTATTTGTAATGGCTTTTGGATTGGCTAACTATGAAACGGTGTTCGGATTGTTCGTGGACCATAAATTTGGCTTTACCCCTAAAGATATTGCTTTTGTGATTACCTTTGGCTCGATCGCCGGTGCTGTGGTGCAGGTATCCGCCTTTGGCTGGATTCTGAATAAATTCGGCGAGAATAAGGTAATCTCCACTTGCCTTATAACTGCTGCAATGTTTATTCTGCTGACGCTGTTTGTAAGTGGCTTTTGGGCGATTTGTGCGATTACCTTTGTCGTATTCTTGGCTATGG
>DOJM01000498.1:5341-9861 GCA_003529225.1 Paenibacillus sp. | reverse complement strand
CGATTCTGTGATACTATTTTAGTTATGAGAACAAGAATTGTATAAGCAGATTGTGTACGGGAAGAGGGATACTAATGACGGTAGATAACAGCAATACGGGAGTCATTACGGATGAGGCGGCCGCACAGCGGGAGCAGGAATTGATTACTGTAGCGATTGCCAAGGAATTGAACATTAGCCTGAAGCAGGTGCGTACAACGGTTGGACTGCTGGATGAGGGGAATACGATTCCGTTCATCGCCAGATACCGGAAAGAAATGACGGGTGAGCTGGACGAGAATGCGCTGCGTGATATTGAAGAACGCCTGGCTTATCTTCGCAATTTGGGCGAACGTAAGAAAGACGTTATCCGCAATATTGAAGAGCAGGGCAAGCTGACCAAGGAGCTTCATGAACAAATCACCAATGCGGTCAAGTTGCAGGAAGTGGAGGACTTGTACCGTCCTTTCCGTCAGAAGCGTAAGACTCGTGCTAGTGTTGCGAAGGAAAAAGGCTTAGAGCCGCTTGCAAACTGGATTATGGAGCAGCAAAGACAAGGTGACCCACAAACCGAGGCTGCGAAATTTATAGATGCTGAAAAAGGAGTGGAGACCGCAGATCAGGCGCTTCAAGGTGCACTTGATATCATCGCCGAGAACATTGCAGATGATCCTGCGATCCGCTCTTGGGTTCGGCAATATACGGCAAGTCAGGGCATCCTTGTGTCTGAGGCTAAGGATGCAGAACAAGAATCCGTATACGAAAATTATTATAGTTACCGTGAACCTGTACACAAAATGCCACCCCACCGCATCCTAGCAATTAACCGTGGTGAGCGTGAAAATATATTGAAGGTAGGCATTGAGGTCGTTACTGATAAAATTCATGCTTATATTGCGCGGAAGATCATTAAAGGGCCATCTCCGGTGANNCAGTGACCGAGGATGCTTACAAACGTCTGATCGCTCCTTCCGTGGAGCGTGAAGTTCGTGGAGAGATGACCGAGCGGGGCGAGAATCAAGCGATCTCGATCTTCTCTGGTAATCTACGCAGCTTGCTGCTGCAGCCGCCCGTTAAGGGACGCTGTGTGCTGGGTGTTGACCCTGCCTATCGTACCGGCTGTAAGCTGGCCGTCGTAGACGATACTGGTAAGCTGCTTGAAGTAGCCGTGACCTATCCTACGCCGCCGAACAATAAGAAAATTGAAGCTGCTGCTAAATTTAAAGAACTAATCGCTAAATATGGCATTCAGCTTATCGTGATCGGGAATGGGACAGGCTCTCGTGAGACCGAGCAATTTACGGCAGAAGTGATCGCTGAAATTGGCGATCCAGAGCTGGCTTACCTGATCGTTAATGAGGCTGGTGCGAGTGTCTATTCGGCTTCCAAGCTGGCGCAGGAGGAATTCCCGGATCTGGATGTGGCAGAGCGTAGTGCGGCTTCTATCGCCCGCCGTGTGCAGGACCCGCTGGCGGAGCTGGTGAAGATCGATCCGAAAGCCATCGGCGTCGGGCAGTATCAGCATGACGTCTCCCAGAAGCATCTAGAGGAGAGTCTTAAGGCCGTCGTGGAATCGGCGGTTAACCATGTGGGTGTAGATGTGAATACGGCATCTCCAGCCTTGCTCTCTTATGTGGCTGGCGTTAACGGGACGATTGCTAAGAATATCGTTAAATTCCGTGAAGAGAACGGTAAGTTCACGACTCGGAAGCAGCTGCAAAAGGTCCCTCGTCTGGGTGCGTNNAGGTGGAGACAACACCTTGGATCGCACACCCATTCACCCCGAGTCATATCCGGTGGTGGATCGCTTGTTCCGCGAGCTAAGCCTCGATGTAAATAAGCTTGGCAGCAAAGAAGTGGCTTCACAGCTGGAGGCACAAAATGCCGAGGAGCTGGCTGTGAAGCTGGATGTCGGCGTGCCTACGCTTCGTGACATCCTAGAGAGCTTACAGCGTCCGGGTCGCGATCCGCGTGAGGAGCTGCCGCTGCCGATCTTCCGCACCGACGTGCTGAAGATCGAGGATCTGGTTCCCGGCATGGAAATGCAGGGAACCGTCCGCAACGTGATCGATTTCGGCGCATTCGTCGATATTGGAATCAAGAACGATGGGCTGGTGCATATATCCCAGCTCAGCGGCAGCTTTGTGAAGCACCCGATGGATGTTGTCTCCGTAGGAGATAATGTCACCGTCTGGGTGATGGGTGTTGACCTGAAGAAGGGCCGGGTCAGCCTGACCATGCGTCCGCCGCGTGTTGAGGCGGGAAGTGTGAAATAATATGGAGTAAGAACTGCTCCATTGATCATGGAAATAAGCAGTATACAATCTCCAACAGTAAAACAGTGGCATTCATGGACGGAAAGTAGGTCCTGAACTGCCACTGTTTTTTTAAATTATGAAATGTGAAAAATATGGATAACACCAGCGAATTCTGAATGTAGCTCATTGCTATTTGGTATTACGCTGCTTCAAGCCCTGGTCACAGAAGAGTCGCTAGATGTGGTTAGGGTGATTTAGTTCTTTATAGGAGCTGCGTTCTACGCGTTCGTCCGTACGTACGTAAACCTCTTCAGGGTCAATCCACTAGAACTATGGGGAATTTCTCCCTATAATTCTTTCATTGAAGGTTACTATGATAGAGTTTAGGGAATTTCTCCTTATATCTCGACTAAAATAGTTGTATTTAAGGAAATTCTCCGTTTTATAGGGAGGATTTCCGTATAACCTAGTCATAATGATAGATTTGACCTAATTTATAGGGAGATTTTCCTTATATCACTTATCACCTAAGCAAAGTTCTTGGCTACACAGNNTTTCCTGGCTTAAGAAAATTTGGTTAGTTTGTCTAGCTTTACAGCTAACTCATTTAGATTGCTGATGCTGATCACCGTTTCAGAAACATGTTGTTGCTGGACCTCAGCGCTAGCGAGGACTTGTTCAATAGCTGCTGTATTCTCTTCGGTAATTGCAGCCACTGAATTAACTTCGCCCAGTACTAGGGTGGATGCGTGCCGGATATGATCGCTCCTAACCTTCAGGTCTTCTGCTTGTTCAAGCACCTGGTGTGTATTACTTCGAATGCCCTCGAATAATCGAGCGATATCATCAGTGGAATTTTTTCCTGATTCTACAACTAGCAACCCGTTAGAAACCATACCGCCAACCTGAGCAATATTATTTTGAATGCTTCTGAGAATCTGGGTAATGTCCGAGGATGCATTGTGGAGCTCTGTGCCAATTTTCGGATTTCATTGGATACGACTGCGAAACCTTTGCCGTGTTCTCCCGCATGAGCGGCTTCAATAGAAGCATTTAGCGACAAAAGATTCGTCTGCTCAGCAATTCCTACGATGCTGGAAACAATCGATTCAATCTTCTGATTTTCTTTATTCATTTGTTTCATCAAGCCAGCAGTACTCGTTACGATATCTGTAACTTCAGACATAGTTCCAGTTAAGCGAATGATTTCATCTTGCCCCTCTTGCGTAATTTGATCGTTCTTTACTTACGTTTGTAATTGTTAGAATGATAAAGCTATTATTCCGCAATAATCAAGCTCGTGCGTTTGCTTTTAAACTTCTGCAGGAAGCTTCGATCTATATTACGGTCGGTAATGATGTACCCAATTTTATCGAGTGAGGCGATGCCGATGGTCACATCTTTTCCGAATTTAGTATGGTCTGCGGCAACGTAAACATCTTTGGAGAGATCGATAATTTTTTTGCGCGTTTGGGCTTCCTCCAGGTTATAGTCGGAGATGCCTTTTTCAAGGGTAATGCCGCTTGCGCAAATAAAAGCCTTAAGGATATTTAATTCACTGAAATTAAACAGATAATCATATGCAATGACAGACTGCTCATTTAGTCGGACCTTTCCGCCAATGATAATAAGCTCAACTGCACTGTTCATCAGCTCGTTTACCACAGGAATGGAGTTCGTAATGACCGTGAGATTCTTTTTATTCTTGATATATTTGGCGATCTGATAGGTGGTAGAGCCGCTATCCAGATAGATGCAATCCCCATCGTTAATATATTCGCTGCATTTTTGGGCGATCATTCTCTTTTCCTCTAAGTGACCGACCATCCGCGCATCCATTGGAGATTCAGCAAACTCCGATTCCACCAGTTTAATTCCACCATAAATCTTTTTGATCTTCCCTTGCTTGTCCAGCAGGTTGATATCTCTGCGAAGGGTATCAATTGAAATATTAAGCTCTTCTGCTAGCTCCGGCAGCTTCTGAACCTTTTTGAACATTAAGATCTCTATGATTTTCTTTTGTCTTTCCAGTGGAAACATGTAATCACCCATTCAAAGTTTATATCGCTTTCGATAGTTGAAGTATAAAGGGATTAGTATAGGGTAGCAACAACTCCTTTGTAAGTTAGTCATAATATGATCATAATATAGTCACAACTTATTTAAAGTTTACATACATTTTACGTAACTGTTTATCCTCAAAAACAAAACCTTTTTATACTGAGGTTCTACTTGAGGAGGTGGAACCTTTGCTTAAATTACAAAACATAAGCAAGCATTACG
>DOJM01000498.1:0-5312 GCA_003529225.1 Paenibacillus sp. | reverse complement strand
CTCCTTACTCGGCCCCAGCGGGAGTGGCAAAACCACTTTGCTAAACATCATCTTGGGATTGGCTAAGATGGAGCAGGGGCAAATCATTTTTAATGATCAAGATTTAAGTAATGTATCCATGAAGAAACGCGGATTTAATATAGTGTTCCAGGATTATGCGCTCTTCCCCAACCTTAATGCTTACGAAAATATCGTTTATGGTCTGAAAAATAAAAAGGGATTAACGTCGGAGCATGAGGTTCAGGAGTATATCGAGTTTCTGGAATTAAAGCCGCATTTAACGAAGAAGATCGGCGCTCTATCGGGTGGGCAGAAGCAAAGGGTGGCTTTGGCAAGAACGCTCGTAATGAAGCCCAAATTATTACTGCTCGATGAACCTCTAAGCGCACTGGATGGAATCATCAAGGAATCTATTAAAGCTCGGATTAAATCCATCGCCAGAGAATATAAGCTTACGACGATTATCGTCACCCATGACCCTGAAGAGGCGTTAACCCTGTCGGATAAAATTCTCATCATTAATCAAGGTCATATTGCCCAATTCGGAACGCCTCAAGAGATCATTCAACAACCTAGCAATGATTTTGTAAAAGAATTTATTCTGGGGCAACTGCAAGTGAAACGGGAAAATATCTATAACCTGTTCGGTGAACATTATGCCTAAAGCTAAACCGGAAATGCGGATCATTTTTATCCCAATCGTATTGTTATTTATCGTTTTCCTGATCTTGCCACTGGCAGTTTTATTTATCCGCTCGTTTGATACAGGCCAAGGTTATTCGGTATCCAATTATCTCACCATTCTGGCAGATCAAGAGATTCGAGAGTCCATCGGAAATAGTATGAAGGTCTCCGGTATTACGGCACTCATCACGACGGTTCTAGCGTTTATCCTAGCCTATTCTATCCACTGTACAAGAATCTATCGCCCGTTAAAAAGCATCATTAGAACTGGAATTCTGATTCCTATGCTGCTGCCTACGATTACTTACGGGTTTGCGATAATGTACTCTTTTGGCAACCAGGGACTGATTACTAAAATCTTCGGACGGAATTTATTCGAGATTTATGGATTTAATGGTCTGTTGATAGGCTACGTAATTTATACCTTACCTTCTGCTTTCCTGCTGATTCATAATTCGTTCAAGTACATTGATAAAAAGTTCATCGTCGTATCCAAGCTTATGGGGGATGGGACGCTGCGAAGCTTCATGAACACGATCGTTCGGCCTTTGTGGGGCACTTTGGGAGGGGCGTTTGTTCTTTCTTTTATCCTAAGCTTCACGGATTTTGGGATCCCTGCATCGGTGGGGGGGACGTATAACGTGGTTGCTACTCAGCTGTATCAGGTCATGCTTGGGGCTATACCGGATTTCAACAATGGAGCAGTTATTGCTGTACTGATNNCATTATGACAAGGTGACTGAAATCGAGATGATCCCGAATAAAGGCAGAGATTCGGTTCTTGGACTGATCTCATCCGTGATTCTAATCGGGCTACTGGCTGTATTTGCAGTCATGTTCGTTGCACCACTGATGAATGGCTATCCTTATGATCTAACGTTTACGTTCAAGCATTTTGTGGATGTTTTTCAATCAAGCGATTTGATCAATGTATATAAAAATTCCTTGCTCGTAGCAGGACTGACGGCAATCGTAGGTACGATCGTGGCTTATGCTGCGGCTATCATCAATGTGCGAACTCCTATAAAAGGGAAAGCGACTTTTGACATCCTATCTATGGTGACGAACACGGTACCGGGTATGGTCCTTGGTCTGTCGTATCTACTTCTGTTCAATAACAGCAGTCTCAAAGGAACCTTTACGATTCTTGTGCTCTGCACCCTTGTTCATTACTTTACGACTCCTTATTTGATGGCAAAGAACTCTCTGGCAAAAATGAACCCATCGTGGGAAACCACTGCTGAATTGTTAGGTGACAGCTGGCTGCAAACGATTCGCCGGGTCATTCTGCCGAACTCTGCATCTACCGTGATCGAGATGATCAGCTACTATTTTATCAATGCAATGGTGACCATTAGCGGAATCATCTTTCTAGTGACGGCCCAAACCTCGGTAGTGGCCAGCAAAATAAAAGAGTTGCAGCATTTCGCCAAATTTAATGAGGTGTTTGTCCTATCCATCCTGATCTTTTGCACCAACCTTATCATTAAGCTCCTAGGTGACTATCTCCAGAAACGGCAGTCAAACTCTCGTTAATTAACGATTTTAATATAACTAAACCAGTTAAAGTGAGGGAGAAATTATGTCTAAGAGAATTAAGGGAATCAAGGGAATTATGTTGTCTATGGTAGCTTTGAGTNNCAGGTTGCGGAAATAAAGCAGCGGGTGATGCGAGTAAAGTAGTGATTTTGACAAATGCGGATGAAGAAGCTGTAGCCTCTATGGAGACTGCGCTAAAAGGTGCGGGGTACGAAGGACAATACCTCTTTCAATCCTTAGGCACTTCTGAGCTGGGTGGAAAGCTGATGGCAGAGGGAGACAAAATTGAGGCTAACCTGATTACGATGAGCTCTTATTTTGTAGAAAGTGCGCAAGAGAAACACAGCATGTTTAAAGACCTATCATTTACGACTAACGCGCTAGATTCGTATCCAGCGTATTATACGCCGATCTTGGCGAATACCGGTGCAATTTTTGTTAACACAGCGGTGCTTAAAGATAAAGGTTTGACGATGCCAACCACCATTAAAGATTTGACGAAACCGGAATTCAAAGGGTTGGTATCCGTTCCGAATATTATGGACTCTTCGACAGCCTGGTTGTTAGTGCAGGCGATTATTTCGCAATACGGGGAAGAAGAAGGCAAAACGGTTCTGCATGATTTAGTTGCTAATGTAGGTCCACATCTGGAAAGCTCCGGTTCCGGTCCGATTAAAAAGGTAAAAGCAGGAGAAGTAGCAGCAGGATTTGGACTTCGTCATCAGGCAGTACTAGCTAAAGAAGAAGGCGCACCAATTGACTATGTAGATCCAACGGAAGGTAACTTCTCGCTTACAGAATCCGTAGCCGTGGTGAAAAAAGACGATGCAACGACAGAGCTGGCTATGAAAATGGCAGAAACGATTATTAAAGAGGCTAGAAAAGACTTAATTACAAATTACCCAGTAGCTCTTTATAAAGATGAAACAGTTAGTGATATCCATAAACCTGCTCACAGTATGAAATTTGTTAAACCGTTGACTGTGGAATTGCTCGAGCAACATCAACAATTCTTTAAAGAAAATAAATAAGATTAGAAGGAGTNNGGGCCATGAATAACTACAAATTGCTGACACCCGGTCCATTGACAACTACTAACACGGTCAAAGAGCAAATGCTCTTTGACCGTTGTACGTGGGACCAGGATTATAAAAATATTACGCAACAGATCAGATCGAGCCTACTGGATTTGGCGGGCGCAACGAACCAAGAATACACGGCTGTTCTTATGCAAGGCAGCGGTACGTTTGCAGTGGAATCCGTACTAACTACGGCGATTTCTGCGGATGATAAGCTACTAATTATTACAAATGGTGCCTACGGGGAACGTATTGTACAAATGGCCGAATATATCGGACTTCATAATCGTGCGCATAGTGCTCGTTATAATGAATTCCCGCAAGAGGCAGAGATCAGAGCGATTCTTGAAGAAGATCCAGCCATTACGCACATTGCGATGGTACATTGCGAGACGACGACAGGGATTCTTAACCNNCTTGAGATGATCTCACAACTGGCAAAAGCCTACGATAAAACATTAATTATCGACGCGATGAGCAGCTTCGGCGGAATAGAGATTGATGTTCCTGGGCTTGGAATTGACTATTTAATCAGCAGCGCCAATAAATGTATTCAGGGTGTTCCAGGGTTTGGATTTGTCATTGCAAAGCTCGATAAGTTGCTCACATGTAAAGGAAATGCACGTAGCCTATCGCTTGATTTATATGATCAATGGAAGGCGATGGACACAGATGGGAAATGGCGCTATACGTCTCCGACCCATGTAGTGGCTGCTTTTTCGAGAGCGATCGAAGAACTGATCGAAGAAGGCGGCATTCCAGCAAGGGCAGCAAGATACCAGAATAATAACCGGGTACTGAGAGAAAGACTTGCGAGAATAGGAATAGAGGCGTATATCACAGACGATAAGCAGTCTCCTATTATAACCACCTTTCTTTTTCCGAACGAGACATTCAGCTTTGAAGATTTTTATGAATATGTGAAAGAAAATGGCTACGTCCTCTACCCTGGCAAATTAACGGAGCACGACACCTTCCGGATTGGGAATATTGGTGAGATTTACGAAGAAGATATTCAGAACTNNTGGGAGGAATGACACAATGAATCAAGTCGAAGGCGTAATTCTGGATTGGGCAGGAACAGCGGTTGATTTTGGCTGCTTTGCACCGGTGAATGTGTTCCTAGATATTTTTCGGGAAGCTGGGATTGAAGTTACGATGCAGGAAGCAAGAGCCCCTATGGGGATGCTGAAAATAGATCATATCCGTGCGATGTTATCCATGCCAAGAGTAGGTGCCTTGTGGGAAGAAAAGAATGGAAGAGCTTTTAATGAACAGGATGTAGAGAACCTGTATGCTGAATTCGAACCGGCCCTGATGGCATCCTTATCCGAATATACGGATCCGATTCCGCAGGTTATTGAGACCGTCCAAGTGCTCAGAAGCCAAGGACTAAAGATTGGTTCAACCACTGGATATACAGAGTCCATGATGGATGTTGTAATTCCGAATGCCGCTGGGAAGGGCTATCAACCGGATTATGTAATCACGCCAGATGGAACGCATTCACTGGGAAGACCTTACCCGTATATGATTTATCATAATATGGAAGCTTTAAAGTTATCGGCAGCATGGAAGGTTGTTAAGGTAGGCGATACGATTTCAGACATTCAAGAAGGTGTTAATGCANNGATGCAGGCGTCTGGTCCGTAGGTGTAATCATTGGAAGCTCTGAAATGGGATTAAGCCAGGAGGAATTTAATGCACTTTCAGACGTGGAGAAGGAAACGGTGATCTCTGCGACACAGACCTCTTTTATACAAAACGGGGCAGACTTTACGATTCAATCGATGAGTGAGCTTCCACAGCTGATTGGGAGAATCAATGTACTGATTTCTCAAGGAATCAGACCTTATGCGAGATAATCATGAGCTAAAAAGAGAAGGTGACATCAACTTTAGCTCCTTGCGGACAGAGTGGATGACCCAGTTAAGCGCTGTGAGTATAGATAGGATCGAAGCGGACGAGCGTGCATATATGCGACAATCCATGTCAACGCCGTGCTTGAAC
>DOJM01000256.1:2132-10573 GCA_003529225.1 Paenibacillus sp. | reverse complement strand
GACATTACTGTCTCTGTGCTCAATACCACACCAGTACGTTGTGGCGTAGATATGTACTCTGCATCTAGAGGTTCGCTAGGTGATTTGGGTGCTAATTACCGTGTCATTCAGCGGTTGTATGCGTCTTTGGACAAAAAATTAGGAAAATACAAAGCAGACTAATTTTCAGAGATTCTTACTAAATCTTCTTACTTAGGGATAGTATGAATGCGTTTACGCAAACGATGGCTGCTCTGGATGTTATCGATAAATCTTTCTATTACAAAAAAAGCGGGAGAAGGATGGACCTTCTTCCGCTTTTTTCAAAATATAAGAAANNTATACTTTATGTCTTATATTTTTCGCATAAACGCTTGTCGTCCTTAGAAGGAGACAAAGACATTTATGCTTGCAGTGATAAGTAAGTATTGTCGAAAATGGCCGCTAACTTACTGTTCTAGAGAATTAGAGCAAACTCTTCACAGCAGCTATAGCATCTTCGTAATTAGGGTGCTCAGTCATTTCACTCAAATATTCAACATAGGTGAGTTTGTTATTCTTGTCTAGTACAAAAATAGAACGCATATCTAACCGGAATTCTTTGATTAGTACGCCATAAGCTTGTCCGAATGAGGCTGCTTTGTGATCGGATAGAGTGATTACGCGATCGATTCCTGCAGCGCCACACCAGCGGGCTTGAGCAAATGGTAGGTCCATACTTACCGTGAGGATAACTACATCGTCACCTAGCTCTGCAGCTTCACTATTGAACCGGCGGGTCTGTGCATCACATACACCAGTATCTAGAGAAGGTACAACACTGATCAGCTTGATTTTACCGGCATAATCACTAAGAGACACTTCTTCCAGTAGATTCTTACTAAGAACAAAATCAGGAGCGGGATCACCAGCTGTAAGCTTGGGTCCTACCAGAGTGATGGGGCTGCTTTTGAAAGTAGCTACGCCTGTTCTTTCTTGCGTCATATCCTTGTTTTCCTCCTCGAATTGTAATATTGGCTCTTACTGCCACAATAAATTATAATCTTATTTATAGGGAGATGTCCAACAGAGCAAGATATAAATGTAAAGGGATGGGTGTAATGATATTTATTCGGTATGAAAATTGGAAAAGTTATCTCCGGTACTACCCGGTAACATGTCTTCTCATTGTAGCTAATGTAATTATGTTTATGCTCATGGCGTTCAATGGTGGATCCACCAATATACAAACACTTGTTGATTTTGGTGCTATAGTTGATGTTAGCCCGTATAAAGAGGAACTGTGGCGTTATGTGGCGGCTATTTTTTNNTAATGGGTTTTCCCATCTATTCTTTAATAGCTTCGCCCTACTTGTATTTGCACCGCCTCTGGAGCGCCTGCTTGGCTGGTGGCGATATGCAATTCTTTATGTGGTAGGTGGAGTTCTTGCGAATATTCTAACGATTGCAATCAGCAGTCGCTCAGTATTAGAGGCAGGTACGGTCTCGGTAGGTGCTTCTGGAGCAATTTACGCCGTCTATGGCGCATTTTTATACATTGCTGTTATTCAACGGGCGATGATGGACGAAGGCTCGAGAAAGACGTTATACGGTTTGCTTGTAATCGGGATCATTATGTCGTTTGCAACACCAAATGTGAATTGGGTTGCGCATATCGGAGGCTTGATTTCTGGCTTTTTCCTATATGGACTTATTATTCGTATATTTAAAAAAAGCCTAAGACAGGGGCGATGATGGAGTGGAGCTAAGACAGCTGCAATATTTTCTAAAGGTAGCCCAAAAAGNNCAAGAGCGGCGGAGGAACTTCATGTAGCGCAGTCTGCGGTAAGCCGTCAGATTCATCAATTGGAGCAAGAGCTTGGGGTTGACTTGTTCATGCAAAAAGGGCGTAATTTGCAGCTTACGCCGGTTGGACAGCTCTTTTGCAAGCGGGTGGATAGTATTCTTAAAGAATTGGAACATTCGGTAAATGAAGTGCATTAATTTCTAGATCCGGAACGTGGAGAGATTCGTATAGGGTTTCCTCACAGTCTTGGAACGCATCTTATCCCGACTATCGTTGCAGAATTCCGCCAGCACTATCCCCATGTCAAGTTTCGTTTTAAGCAGGGGTCTTACCCTTCGTTGATAAAGGATGTATTATCCGGAGAGGTGGATTTAACATTTATTTCGCCATTTCCGGAAAATGATGAGCATGTCTCTGGAGATATTGTTATGACTGAAGAGTTATTTGCAATACTTCCTCAGAATCATCAGCTGGCAGGAGAATCTGAGATCCGACTGGAACAGCTTCAAAATGAAAAGTTTGTTCTATTCAGTCAAGGTTATTCTTTGAGACCGATCGTTTGGCAAGCGTGCTTGCAGGCGGGATTTCAGCCGCAGATTGCATTCGAAGGTGGGGAGACTGATACCATACGTGGTTTAGTGGCGGCAGGGATGGGTGTAAGCCTTCTTCCGGAGATGGCGTTCTATCAGACGAATCCTCTCCAGCCAGCTCAAGTAAGGGTTGTGGAGCCTGCTGTGACGAGGACGGTTGGTTTGATTTACCGAACAGATAGTAAGTTGCCGCTGGTTGCACGTTCGTTTCGGACTTTTTTGATATCCTATTTTAAAGCGAGGCAAAATAATACCCCGGTCGGCTCTTAGCCTTCCGGGGTATTGTTTTGTTGTATTTTGTATTAGTCGCGGTTACCTAAAAAGACGATAATCAAACGAAGCAGTTCGAGTAAGGAGACTAGCGCGGCGGCAACGTATGTTAATGCAGCTGCGTTTAGGACTTTGGCTACTCCGCGTTCCTCTTCGTTACGAATGTAGCCTTGCTCTACCATGACTTGACGTGCCCGGTTGCTGGCATTGAACTCAACTGGGAGTGTCACAAGCTGAAAGGCAACAGCGGCCGAGAAGAAAATGATACCAAGGCCTACAAGATTAAAGTAACCGAATATAAATCCTGCCATAAGCATGAATGGTGCTATACCTGATGCAAAATTAACTACTGGGAACATCCGGTGACGTAGTGTTAACATAGGATAGCTTACTTTATGCTGAATGGCGTGACCCACTTCGTGACAAGCGACTGAGACTGCTGCGATAGAACTCTCATAATAAACAGGCTCTGATAAGCGTACAACTCTGTGAATCGGATCATAATGGTCAGAAAGCGTACCTCTTACAGGCTCAATCGGAACATCGTGAAGTCCATTTGCGTCGAGCATACGTCTAGCTGCTTCATATCCTGTCAGACCGTTTAAGTTGGCCACCTTTGACCATTTGCTGAATGTCCCTTTAACTCTGAACTGAGCCCATAATGAAAAAATAAAGGCGATAATTACTAATAGATACATTCCCATAGCTGCATTCCTCCACTGTATTGTAAATAGGGTATTTACATTGGCGGTCCTTGCGTAAGCAATAGAAGCCGAATCGCCTCCATGCAGGCCACTCCTTGTGGGAGTAAGTTAGAGAGCGCGCGTCTGGCCTGTCCCGGCTTCAGACCGCTTATAATTGGTTCAAGTGCCTTTACTTCACGTTCTAGTCGTTGCATATGCTGCTCAAGCTCGACTAATTTATCAGATACGTCAGTTTCAGGAGTAGCCTCGCTCCATTTGCTCATCATGGATTTGATTTCTTCCAATGAATATTTGTCATGCTTTAATTGATTAATACGTTCTAAGTCGACCAAGGTTTCATGACTGTACAGTCGGTAATTTTTGGTGCTTCTTGACTCTGGGGAGATTAGCCCCAATTTCGTGTAATAATCAATGGTGCGCTCACTGATGTGAGCAGCCTTAGCTAATTCTCCAATTCGATATAGAATCATATCCCCATGCTACCTCGCCTCACTNNCATAACAAACTGGAAACCATACAGTCAAACGTTATACTTTCATAAAGTATATGCATTAAAGAGAGGTTGATTCATGAAAGGAAATGCGTTGTTTATATACAATACACTCAAACTCCATGTGATATCAAATTTGAACCGATTATGTTCATTAATATAGCATAACTATAAACATGACATTATATGTTATGTTTGTTGTAGAATCAATAAGGAGAATTCCATACAAAATTAATATTAGAGCGGATGTTCACGTAGTTATTTCAATGGATTCTTAGCTGCGTGGGCCTGGAATATTGAAAAGTCCAAGCGTAATATGGAGATTTTGTGGGCTTGATGGAAAATAAAATAAAAACATTCCCCAAAATAGTCTTGTTAATTTACCTGACTTCTGATTATAATGACATTAAGAATTTCATGCTTTGTTAGAAAATATAACATTGGGAGTGGGGAAAATGAAAAAGAAATGGTTGATGATTTTACTGGCCATGATTACGCTGATGGTTTATCCGGTAAGTGCTTTTGCGGCAGAAGGTCCAACAAATGCAGATTTGCAGGTCGGATTGGATACCGCTTTTACCTTCCTGGCATTCATCTTAGTTTTCTTTATGCAAGCAGGGTTCGCGATGCTTGAAGCAGGATCAGTTCGAATGAAGAATGCAGGTCACGTAGCTGGTAAGACGGTACTGACACTAGCTATTGCGAGTGTGTGTTTCTGGGCCGTAGGCTTTGGACTTGGCTTCGGTAACGGTAACGGCTTCTTCGGTACTACAGGCTTCTTGTATGGCGGAGATTCAGCAGCAGCTTCATTTGAATCACTTGCATTTTCTGATGTTACTTTAAATGTTAAATTCTTGTTCCAATTGGCGTTTGCAGCAGTTTCCTTAGCTATCGTATCTGGAGGCATGGCAGAACGTGCAAAGATAAGTGTGTACATTATATTCGGAATTTTATTCTCAATCGTAATTTATCCTGTCGTAGCGCACTGGGTATGGGGCGGCGGCTGGTTGGCTGAGCTGGGAATGCAAGATTATGCAGGTTCCACGGTTGTCCATCTTACAGGTGCCACTGCAGCGGTTGTAGCAACCATATTGCTAAAACCACGACTTGGTAAGTTTAATAAAGAAGGTAAACCTGTCATTATTCCAGGTCATAACCAAGTATTTACTGTACTCGGTGTGATTATCCTCTGGTTTGGTTGGTTCGGATTCAATCCAGGTAGTGCTTTGTCCCCAATGGGAGGTTTCTTCGGTCACGTAGCATTAACCACGAATATCGCAGCAGCAGCAGGTGGTTTGGCGGCATTAATTACTTCTTGGTTGTATTTTGGTAAATCAGATATTCCAGCAATGCTGAATGGTGTTCTAGCTGCACTGGTTGCGATCACTGGTGCATGTGCTTACGTTGAACCATGGGCAGCGATCATTATTGGTTTAGTAGCGGGTGCGTTCACATTCATGACTTCCCAATGGCTGGAACGTGCAGGACTCGACGATCCAATCTATGCTTTCTCGGTACATGGTATTGCGGGAATGTGGGGCGCGGTTTCCACGGGCCTATTCGCTGCACCGGATCTTATTACTAAAGGTGCTTTGGTAGGGGAAGCCGGATTGTTCTACGGTGGGGGTTTCCACCAGCTGGGTGTTCAAGTGCTTGGGGTAGTAGGAACATTTGCTTTCGTAGCCGTGCTTTCTTTCATTATCTTATATGTAATGAAGGTAACAACAGGACTTCGTGTTACGGAAGAAGAAGAATTGATGGGTCTGGATATCAGTGAGCATGGTACTTACGGATACCCTGAACAAATGAAATTAATCGCAGAATCGGAATCCAAAACCCTTAAACAATAATATGAATCCTGAGAATAGGGAGGCGGACCGTGTGGCTTCGATGGAGTTAACGGATGGGTATGATGAAGAATGCTTTAGGACCATCGTTTTAGCCGGTTCGCCACAGGAACTTAGGGAGAGGCGAATTGCTTGCCAAAGTATTCTACTGGAACAGTTGAATGTAATTCCGATTAAGGAATGGATGTTTCGCGTGAATACAATGCATGATCTTATTGCAGAGACTGCAGTACTAATATGTGAGGCGCAGATGAAAGAGGCGGGCTATGGCCCGCCTCCCTGTACTTATTCCTTTATTGTGTTTGGCAGTAGTGGAAGGCAAGAAGCCACACTGTGGAGCGATCAGGATAATGGTTTGATCGTTGAGGGTGAACCGGATGGGGAGAAGAATAGATACTTTGAATTTTTTGGAATAATGTTATCCGATCTGCTTGAAGAAGTAGGGTATGAGAAATGTGCAGGCAAGGTAATGTGCTCCCAAGGGATGTGGAGGAAGACGTTATCGGAATGGAAGGAGCAGCTGAAGGAATGGAGAACCCAGTTGGAATGGGAGCCGATTCGGTATCTTATCATTTCTTCAGATATGCGCCATGTTGCGGGAAGTACGGAGTTATCAGCATTGTGGCAAAAGGCTTTCTATGAGGGTTTTATTGACAATGAGGAGTTGTCTGTGGCTGTTCTTCGTAATACAGTCCGCCATAAAGCGACTTTAAATCTGCTGGGACAGGTGTTGACAGAGCGCTTTGGGGATTATGCAGGTGGATTTGATATTAAGTATGGAGTCTATATCCCGCTCGTTAACATTGTTAGACGCTTGTCATTATTGCATGGTATTAGAGCTAGCTCGACCTTAGAGCGAATTGAAGATCTTGAAAGGCTTCATAAGTATCAACATTTGGATGATATTCGACGGGCTTTCTTGTTAGCGATTCGGATGCGAGTGAACACGCCATTTAGTGTCCAGAATGGCTTGTTAATCAGCAGTGATTATATTGCTGAGAGTGAACTGAAGAATAAGCAGCTATTGTCTGAGCTGCGTGAAAGTCTGCTGCTTGTTAGACGCCTTCATCGGGCGTTGCAGCGTCAGCTCCGCTCAGCGGAAAGGTGGCGAACATGAGGGAGCCAAACAAGAATGGAGGATTCTGGAACAACCTGAGACAAGGTGGAATGCCGTCGGCAATCGCTTCGATGAGAGGGGGAGAAGCTGCTCATCAGACTGCGCAGCAAATGGCCTATATCCGATCTCTCATGCGTGAGAAGCGTCGTCCTGAGGTGCTGCGTACTCCTCTGTCTGAACTGGAGACGGTTATATTTGATTTAGAGACGACGGGATTTTCTCATCAGCATGGAGATGAAATTATGTCGTTTGGTGCAATTAAGGTGGTTGGAGAGGAAATTAAGGAAGATGAATGCTTTTACACCTTGGTGAATTGTCAGACAGCAATTCCAGAAGATATTACGAGGTTAACAGGGATAACGGAAGAAATGACTGGGTCCGCCCCTTCCTTAATTGATGGCCTTCATAATTTCATGTCATTTGTGGGGCAAAATGTGCTAGTGGCACATGCAAGCTCGCATGATAAAGCTTTTCTTAATGCCGCGCTGTGGAGAACTTCTAAAGTCCAGCTTACACACCGGGTGCTGGACACGATGATGCTTGCACGTTGGCTCGAGCCGCAGCGAAATAACTATACACTCGATGAACTGTTATTTGTCCATGAAATTCCGATTCATGGACGTCACAATGCATTAGAAGATGCCAAAATGACAGCCCAGCTGTGGGTGGCTTATCTTCGCGAAATTTCGGAGCGTGGCCAAGTAGATACCTTAGGCGATTTATATACTTATTTANNTGAGATAGTTCAGGGAAAGGGAAAGATGTTCCTTGTTCATTTGAATACCGCTCAATATAAAAACCATTCAGAAATGGAGAGCAGCCATCTTCAGTTCTTGGAGAACCAATAAGGTAGACCTTAAATTCAGGTCCTAGTGCTGCTAATCCTTTATAATCGGCAACCGAAGGTAGAGGTTCTGAATTTGGGTGGGAATGAAATAAACCGATGAGTGTCGGCTCATTGTAAAGAACATGAATCCACTCTTCAGGGTGGGGAGTGAATGTGTGCAGCGGGTCTGGCGCTACGTTGCGCATAGGTACGTAAGTATCGATGAGCATGCCACCCGCTGCGGCAGCACCCAGCAGGACTCCGCATGCTTCATGCGGGTAACTGGACAGCAAGTGCTTCCCCAGTGTTTGCTGTACGGAATATTTCAGTCTTATAGGCTGGACATTTCCCNNTCTCTCTTCATTAGGGTTTCGTCGCTGACGAAACCCTCTTTTTTTGAACGAAATTATGTGTACGAGTACGAGTTTCCCGTTATACATAATTTTTTGTTTTTCTTAAAAAATGGATGGTTTGAAATTGAAGTTAATGAGGGTACAATAGTATGAAACTATTCCATTCGAAAAGGAACAGATCCCTATGAAAGCAGTAAGTAAATTGAATATCACGATAGTGATTCTTATTGTATGTGTAGCTGTGTTTGCGGTGTGGTATAATCGTGAGCCGGAGGCTACCGCTGTTTTTGGACAACAAGATGAGCCGCCAATGAAAATAGGACCTAAGGCCGGACTGCTCGCTCCTTCATTTTCACTCCAAGGAACGGACGGGACTACATATGTAGTTAACGGACCACGAGAGAAGGCAGTCCTCGTTAATTTCTGGGCTTCATGGTGTGATCCTTGCAAGGAGGAAGCTCCGGAGCTTAACACCATGG
>DOJM01000256.1:593-2084 GCA_003529225.1 Paenibacillus sp. | reverse complement strand
CGTTTTATTAAGAAATACGGTCTTGTGTTCCCGGTTATGTTTGATGTGAAAGATGAGGTGTACAGTAAATATAACGGAGCAGTATTTCCTACCAACGTGCTTATTGACAAGAATGGAGTGATCTCAGAGATTATTTTGGGCATTCTTAGTCCGGAAGAGCTGGAGAAAAAAATTATCAAGCTTACCGAATCATAAAGGATCTACTCCAAAGAATAAAAGGCCCCCTTCATTACAGTTAAACTGTTGAAGGGGGTTCTTCGTCATATGAATGCTTATGAAAGGTATGAATTAATGATTTACCAGGCCTCTAGGTTCATTATTTCCAGACTTTTCATTTTCCAGCGAGAGTTGATTCAGAAGTGCGTAGCGCATACTGTCAACAAGTGCTTCCCAGCTGGCTTCNNCCAACCGTACTCCAAGTGTCTGTGAAGTTCTTGGATTCAATCAATACCCGTACTTTCGCAGCAGTCTGATCCTGTTCATCTATAACACGGACTTTATAGTCGGATAGATGCATTTCCTTCAATTGCGGGAAGTAGGTCTGCAGCGCTTTACGAAGAGCGTTGTCGAGTGCATTGACCGGACCGTTACCTTCAGCAGCGGTATAAAGGTTCTCATTGCCAACCTTCAGTTTAACGAAGGCTTCAGATACAACTGGATGCTCTGCGGTTTTTTCGACTAACATCTTGAAGGATTCAAAGGTAAAGGTTTCATTCATCTCGCCAGTAGCTTCCCGAAGCAATAGCTCCAGCGAGGCATCGGCACCTTCGAATTGATACCCCTGATGCTCCATCGTTTTGATTTTCTCGATCACCCGACGAGCTTGCTCGCTGCTTGGATCCAAATTCAAACCCATATCTTGCGCCTTGGAGAGCACATTGCTCTGTCCAGCCAGTTCAGAGACGAGCACACGTTGTTTATTCCCTACAAGCTCGGGAGCGATGTGCTCATAGGTCCGTGAATCACGCATGATAGCGGAGACATGGATTCCACCTTTGTGTGCGAAAGCTGCATTTCCGACATAAGGTTGATTTACCGGCAGATTAACATTGGCAACTTCACTAATATAGCGTGCTGTGTTCGTAAGCTGCGGTAATGAATCACCAGAAATACAGTGGTATCCCATTTTGAGCTGAAGGGTAGGGATGATGGAACATAGGTTGGCATTGCCGCATCGTTCACCGTAACCATTAATGGTACCTTGAACTTGCCGTGCTCCAGCACCGATGGCGCTAAGTGTATTAGCTACCGCCAGCTCACAGTCATTGTGAGTGTGAATTCCAAGATTTGCTCCAGGTAGCTGCCCCGTCAGAGCGGTAACAATCTCATGAATTTCAAAAGGTAATGTTCCACCGTTGGTATCGCACATTACAAGCCAATCTGCTCCGGCTTCCCGGGCTTTGGACAGAACGGCTGCTGCATATTCAGGATTGTTCTTGTAACCATCAAAGAAATGCTCGGCATCAAAGATCACTTCAAGGCCTTTGCGTG
>DOJM01000256.1:0-576 GCA_003529225.1 Paenibacillus sp. | reverse complement strand
TGTAGCAGCAGGAACGCCTGCATCAATCATACGTTTTAAATTGTTATCGTTTTCGGCCAAGGAATTCTTCCGCCGTGTGCTGCCGAATGCTGTGATTTTGGCGTTCAGATGAAGCTCCTTGACTCTTTTGAAAAATTCAATGTCTTTATTGTTGCTTCCCGNNTCAATATAGTGCACACCCAGATCATCGAGCTTCTTGGCAATCTTCAGCTTGTCGTCAGCCGACAGACTGATGCCTTCACCTTGGGTGCCGTCGCGTAATGTAGTATCGAAGATGGAGATGGACTTAGACATGAGTGTCCTCCTAAAAGTTTTGTAGGCTTCGTCTTCCGGATTCACTTCGTGCAAAACTCACATCGGAAGCATTGGCAAGGGAAATGAATTTATATATTATAGCATTTTTACGCGGGAATGTAACAAAGAACTTTACAGCCTCTTAAGTTGACCTAACCGCAGCGGAGAGGTATTCTAAATTGGACAATAGAGACCCTGAGGATAAGAAGGTAGATATTGTGCAGAATGTTGATCAGTATTATCCAACGAGTGGCAGGGTTATCCTGCATGTGGATATGAATG
>DOJM01000165.1 GCA_003529225.1 Paenibacillus sp. | reverse complement strand
ATAGCTTCCATGTATGGGTAAAGGTAAAAATCCTTGTCTAGACTCAGCGCTTTAACCGCCTCCTTGTTAGTCGGGATTAAACCGGCTCGTGCCATGATCAGTTGAGCTTCCTTTCCTGTCATCCATTTCATAAAAGCCCACGCTTCCGCAGGATGTTCGCTGCCCTTCATAATGACTAAGTTCTCGCCGCCAATAATCGAAGACGGGCCATTCCCCTTTGGAAAAGGTACAGGTACGGTCTGCTGAAGTGCTTGTTTGATTTCCGAGTCTTTTAACAATCTGTAAAACCACGGCGCTTCGTCCGTTAAAATCATGTTTCCGTTCCGTACTTCCCTCCAGTTATCGCCGTTCAGGGTCACCGTAGAAAGATGAATCAGGTCTTTCTTATAAAGACCAACCAGCTTCTCTACCGCCCGGATGGTGGCTTTGCTGTTCAAAAATCCGGAAGCCCTGGTGNNCAATTGTGAAGTGATGCGTACAAGCTAGCTCCAGAACTTCATCCATGGTGCGTGGAGGTTCTGAATATCCCGCCCGCTCCAGAAGCTCCCGGTTAAAAATGGCCGACTTGGTATATAAATTAAGCGGCAGGGAGTAATATTGATTCTTATAAAAACCAACGCTCATGTCCTTATGGTGAAACGCTTGCTGCAGAAGTTCGAATCCCGGGAACCCGTTTAATGGTTCAAGGAGCCCTTTATGTGAGAACTCTGGCACCCAAGAGATGTCCATTCGTACCACATCCGGACCACGATTGGAGGAGGCCCGTCCAATCAAATTGTACTTTAGTTCATTATTGTTGGCTAAGTTAATGTAATTGACCCGAATGCCCGGGTTCTTGCGCTCAAAAGCCGGAATCAATTCTTGCACTAACAGCCGGGTTTCTGCATCGTTGTAGGTATGNNGTAATAACGGTTTTATCCTTTCCGTGGAGCGTTTGAACATTATTTGGATCCGAGATTACGGACGGACTCCCACACCCGGCCGTTAACACTAGAGTCAGTAAAAAGGATACCCACCGGATGGCCACTAGGTAATTCTCCTTTCTTAATCGGTGTGCTGGAACGTCACTTCATGCTTTCCCTATATTCTACTGGAGTAAGTCCTGTTATTTTTTTGAACACCTTGCTGAAATATTTTACGTCCTTAAATCCCACGGCTCCGGCCACATCGTAAATCCGGCAGTCATTTTGCGTAAGCAACCGCTTCGCTTCCCGAATCCGCAGCTCGATCAGATAATCGATAAAGTTTCGTTCGGTTTGTTTTTTGAATAAATGGCTGAAATAACTTTTACTGAGATGAACGATATCTGCTACGCTTTGGAGCGTCAAGTTCTCGGTATAATGGGCTGCTATATATTCCAGCGCCTTCGTGATTAGCTGCCCGCTGTAACCGTTATCGGACAATTTAGGAATAAAAGACTTGCCCATCTCCTCCAGCTCACAAATCATGAATGATGCCAGTTGTTCCAATGTTTCTGTCTTGGAAAGCAGTTCATGCCGTTCAGAGAGTAGGGTTCCTGCGTCTTCATGCGGCTGATAAGCACCTGTAAGCAGGGTGTACGCCTCTAGCTGTACTTCTCCCGGGTTCAAGATCCCGCTCTTCCAGCGTTCAAGCGCAAAATCAACCGCGGATGAAGCCGGATCACCGTTATGAATCATCTCAAAGAAGGGAGCCCAATCATGATTTAGTTCTCTATCTGTTAACGTTTGAACAGGATTGGTTTCCGATCGGCTCCCTCGATACAAGCCGCCCAGCCCTTCAAAAACTCGTCTTTGGCAGGCCAAAATGCTCTCGGCATATCCCTTAAGAATTCGGCACACTCCTTGCTCTTTGACGAAGCCGACCGACGTCGAAATTCCCCATTTCGCTTCGAGCTGCCGCTTCCAATGGCCGAACTGTTGTTCAACCTCCCCTTCGAGATCCGGAAAGATGACAAACAGGCTGCTTTCGGACACCAGCAGTGCGCATCCTTCCCTTATCTGCAAATAGAACGCTTCCTGTAATTCCTCAAGCAGCAACTGCACATACAAATATCCGTAATTTTCTCTCCATTCCTCAGCGGCATCCAGCATAAGATAAACACAGGTATAGGAATCCTCCAGCCATACTGGAGCCCAAACGGTAGACTCAGGAAAGGTCTGTTCTTGGACGATGTATCTTTTGATTTCCTGTTCTACACGCTTTCGGTCCAGATAGAGAGCCCCTTGTTGGTAATAATTCCATTCAGAATCCTTTCTCCTTTCCTCCTCCAGNNAGCCAAGGGCAAAGCACCAACGCTTGTTTCATCAGTTGAATGCCATTCAGCAAAGGCATTTTGATATCTGTGATAAGAATATCGAAGGAAAGACTTTCTAAAGCAGACAATGCCTCCTCACCGTTAGCGTAATGGTCTTCAACCGTCATCCCTTCCTTTTCCCAATTGATAAACGCACTGATACCGTTGCGGATGACAGGCTCGTCGTCTACAATAAGAACTCTATACATGATATCCCCCCTGATCTGCTAGTTCTCAGATGCCGATTCCACAAGTTTTTTTAACAAAATGCGTACTGCGGTTCCTTGGCCGGTTTTGCTTACGATAGACCATTCCCAATTTCGGGCATAATAAAGCCGCAATGNNNNGGCGCAGACCGATGCCAACTTCTCCATTTTCAATAGCAGTCCCCGGGTCGTTCAATGCTTTTAGCTTTTCATCCCCAATGCCTAAACCATCATCTTCTACGAGAAATTCCAAGTCTCCTCTACACGTACGAATTCTTATCGAGATCCGGCCACCCGTATTTTTTGGTACGATCCCATGAAATATGGCGTTTTCCACCAAGGGCTGCAGCAGCATGCGGGNNGGTTCAACGTCCAGCTCCAGATCAAATGTTTTCTCGTAGCGAAGCTCCAAAATGATCAAGTACTTCCGGATGATATCCAGTTCCTCTTCCACCGGTATCATACTCCCGCTTTTGCCCATGTTAGCCTCGAGCAAATGGTTTAGCGCGTGCAAAACTTGAGATGCCCGGTCGTTCTGGCCAGAATCAATAAGCCACCGCAGTGTGCTGAGCGTATTATAAAGAAAGTGGGGATGAACCCGGTGCATGACAACCCGAAGTTCAGCATGATGCTTCTCGCTTTGTTCATCCTCCACCTGCTGCATTAAATTCCCGATTTTCTGCAGCATTTTATTAAACTGCTTGCTCAAAAAGCCGATTTCATCAGAGGTTCGAACGATCGCCCTTACGTTTAGGTCTCCTTGTTGAACGTGAAGCATACTTTGGGTAAGTTGTTTTACGGGTTTGGTCACCCATCCTGCTATGAAAAGCCCAATACCGATAGCAATCATGGAGAAAACTGCGGAAGACAACAATATCCAGGTCTGGAGATTTTCCAGCTGTCCGCTGATTTCATCGACCGGAACAGTCCCTACAATCATCCAACCGTTGCTCAGCAGCTGCTTAACCCCGTAATAAGGCACCCCTTTCATGTCAAACTCAAATTCCACTGCGTCATCGCTCACAATCCTTTGATACAAGCCCTGATCCTTCACTCTCTGGTTAATCATTTCGAGGTTGGAATCGATCATGAGTCTCCCTTTGGAATCCACAACGAAAAACTTTCCCGTATCCCCGAGTTCCGGCTGCCGGATCGTATTCAGAATCGACTGCCCGTCCAACTGAACCTGCACCAGTCCGATATTACTCATGGTATCAAAATCCTTCAGAACCCTTCCGACAGGCAAAACCAGGTCCGTATTGACACCGCCTCCGCTGAAATGGTCGTACTGAAGGCCCTGCCAAACCAGCTCTCCGTCTTTTCTTTTGACGTCTTTTACCCATTCCATATCTGAAAGACGTAACTGCTTAAGTCCAGAGTCGGAAAAGGTACCACTGCCCCACCCTCTCCCCTCCTCTTTCAATAAATAAACGATTTTGACGAAGGAATTAGAATAGACATAGTTGTTCAGTAAAGTATTAATATATTGAGAATTCCTGTTTGCTTCGTANNTCGTACGAATGACTGCTGTTTACTTGCAAAGCAGCGCGTTGAATGTTTGGATCGCTGGAAATAAAATCGGAGGTATCTACTCCTACGTTTAAAATAAAAGAGAGCGACTCCGCCGTTTGCTCGGCGATTTGAAGGGTGGACTCCCGTACGTTTTTCTTCAGGATGGAGTCGGCTACCCAATAGAAGGACCAGCTGGTAAAAATGATCGGGATTAAAATAACGAGCAGGAGGATCAGTATGATTTTAGTCGTGAAGCGATTTGATATCCTGAATTTTCGAAACATAGTACCTCCTATTTTGTTTCTTCCTAAGAGTGTACACGATGAAAGATGCAATACCAATGTCATTTGCAGGAAATGAGCCCTCTACTCCTTATACTCCACAACCACCATGTCCCAATATTTCAGCTTGGGCAGCTCCCATTGCAAAATGCCGTCCCGCTGCGAGAACGCTAATGATTGCGGTGAGCCCTTGTTATAATCAGGGGAAGCGAACCATACTTTGGCAATCGGTTTTTCCATTTTCACAGAAGCCTTAACATTCAGCCTCTCTGTCTGCACCGCCTGCTTTCCGTTGTCATCATTCCAATCCATAGTGGAAGCATCTGTGAAATTAATAAAATGAAAGATGTCTTTACCATCCTTCCGTTTCGTGAAGGACCACACTTTACCTTGCTCGGCTTGATCCGAAACGGCTGGTTCTCCCATTCCCTCGGCTTTCAGTATGGAATCTTCCGTGTGATCCCGCAGCAGATTCTGATAAGCTACCAGAAAATCGTAATAGTGGATCAGCTGTTCTTCCAAATCCGGAGACAGGCTTAGATTCTTATGAGGGAAATATTCTTTGGACAGCATGTTTTCTCCAAGCTCCAGATGAGATCCTCCGGAAGCGAAAATCACCGCATCCGTCAGCAGGATCCCCGGTGTATTGAACTCGCCCGGTGAATCGGAAAAATGATAATTCATATAAGCGGCCAATACCGTGTTTAGCTGGTTCCCGCTGTACTTTGAATTTTCCTCAATCACTTCTTTCAAATTCTGATAACCCGGGNNCGGGTGATTCCCCCACACCTCGGTATACAGAAACTTGACGGGAGCTTCACGGGCAATGAATTCCTGACCGTATTGGCCAACTGCGTTCATAACATAATCCACAGCCAGCCTCTCTTTGGATTTATTCAGGAATGCAGGATATGTCTCAGCCATGTTGATGCTTTTGCCGTCATAGGTCCAAAGTGCGCCCCTATCTCCCAACTGGTCCACATGCCAACCATCAAAGGGTAGTGCCTCGAACGTCTTGAGTTCCTTGTCGATCAAGTAGTTCTGCCATTCCGTATTAGTGGGATCATACATATAAATATCGCTTGCCCATTCTTTCGGAAGAGGGTGTTTATCCTGATCCATATGGATTGGGTCCTTGAATAATCCCCACTCCTGCTTCACACCGTCTTTTTCCGCATCGACATAAGCCCCGAACAGCAAGTTGTAGTTCATTGCCTTCATGTTGCGATTGTGAGACAGGTCGATATAGCCCTTTACCGTATCGAACGCTACAGAACGGTTAGCAATATCTTTCCATTCCCGCACAGGCTTGCCGTCTTGGAAGGGAATAGGCTCATGATGCTTATATTGCCAGTCGTAGAACTGGATGCCATTGATATGGAACCGGTTTAAACGTTCGATGACTCGGAACATCTCGTCCTGATTCATGGCCGGGAAATCTGCCAAGTAACCATAGCGGGGAAATTTTCCCCAGTCGGAGGAAACGTCCACAGCAATATTCATGTGATCGGCCGTCTTACCGTCTTGCTCATAGAACACTTCGGCCAAGTAGCCTCTCCCTTCGTCCCCAGGCGGTCTCCAGTTCCAAGTCAATTGATCGCCTTCCGCTTTCAGTCTTTCTTCCTTTATGATCCGGTCCATGTGCAAATAACGGATATGAAACGTTCCTCTGCGGACAGACTTCTTTAGCTTCAAATTAAACTGAATATCCTCTCCAGGTTTATAAGCCGCCTTATCCGTAGACAGCTCCTCGAGCAGTGGACCTCTTTGAATATGGACATCCTTTCGAAAATCAGCAACGTTGTCAGCAGCATTCCCACAAGTCGGTATCATCAATAGAACCCCGCTGAACGCAAGAGCCACGACCAGCCGCATCATTCTGAAACTTCTCATTTCTCTCACTCCTATCCATAGTTTCTTAACATTATCCGAAAAACAGCTCTACAATCAAATGTCTCAAGTAACAATTATGATAAGCCATCTCACATTTTTCTTTGCTAACACGTATATGTAATCGTTCCCAAACAATAAAGTGTTTTATATTTTCATAAAGGCATAATATATTACCCCCTCCTATTTTTACCTAAAATTTGATAAGTCAAATTTTAATTTTAACAAAAACAAACAATAATCCCANNATATTTATCCATATATATACATATTTTTGGTAATGATTAACTTCAAATTTAATCCTTAAAAAAAAATTTGAACAAGCATAAATCCATGTCAGGACTAGTTTTGCTTTGATTGATCTACCTATATGAGAACCCTCTCTCTCCTGTTAATCAACTTGTTAAGGAAGCCCATAGGAGGTTATCCCCATTGTTCATGCCGTTTTTCCTTGCTAACTTGGTAGTGGGCACCAAAAACCTGGGTTTTCACTTTGGGTAGAGGATGTCAGTTTTTCTAAACTAATCAGAGTGGGAGAGGGAAATCAATGCGTAAAAAGGTGAGGACTTTGAGTACGTCGAAAAAAATGGCACAGGCTGCCATTTGCTTGAGTCTGCTGACAGGCACGACCGCGGCAGTGCTTANNACGTGGCTTTTGCGGAAACGCAGCCAGAGGCGGATACCCCGCTAGACAAACAGAATCTTAAGCCATTATCCGTACAATCGTTGGAAGCTTTGGAAAACGGAGTGAAGCTAAATTTAGGAGACTATCAGGGCTTTATCCGCCTCTTCACTGAAGACATGGCGAAAATCTCGGTAGTTAAAAATGGCGAAGCAGAATTTGTTTCTCCGGGGATTGCCAAGAAGGATTGGAAAACACCTGAGTTTAAATCAAAAGAAACGGATAAAGAATACATTCTATCCACTAANNGAAATTACAGTGAAGATCAATAAAAGCCCGTTCGGCGTCAAATTTTTGGACAAGGAGGGTAATGTCATCAACGAAGATGCGGAACAAGGTGTAGGTTATGAAAACGGCAAGCCGTATGTGTTTAAGCAAACGGACAACAATGAAAACTTCTATGGATTCGGTGAACAATCGGGCGGGCTGAACAAGCGCGGCAAAAGTCTTGGCATGTGGAATACGGATGCCTATTCTTATAACAAAAACACCAAATATCTATATACCTCCATTCCATTCTTCATAGGTCTGAAAGATACTAAAGCATACGGTATTTTCTTCGACAACACGTATCGCTCCTATTATGAAATGGCCAGTGAAAAAGACGATTATTACTATTTCTACGCCAACGGCGGCACGCTTACTTATTACTTCATCAACGGTCCGGAGATCGGTGATGTGATCGATCAATATACTGAGCTTACAGGAAAATCGGAAACTCCTCCGATGTGGTCACTTGGATTCCATCAAAGCAAATGGGGATATACTCCTGAAGAACTGGTGGATGTGGCCAATAAATACCGTGAGAAACAAATACCGCTCGATACGATGCATTTTGACATCGACTACATGGATGGCTACCGCGTGTTCACTTGGAACGATCAATATAAACAAGCGCTTAAGACGCTGAAAGGCCAGGGATTCCACGCGGTTACAATCAATGACCCTGCTGTCAAGCAGGACGAAAACTATCGTATGTACCAAGAAGGAACCCAAAATAACTATTGGGCAAAAAATCCGGACGGTTCCACTTTCATCGGTGAAGTGTGGCCGGGTAAATCCGCTTTCCCGAACTTCCTGAAGAAGGATGTCCGCAACTGGTGGGCTGACAATCTGGGTACTCTTTATAACGAAGGGGTTGACGGGATCTGGATTGACATGAACGAGCCTGCTGTTTTTGACGGTCCATTCCATACGATGCCGCTGGATATTGTATTTGAAGGCGACAATGGAGAAAAGAAACTGCATACGGAATACCACAATCTTTACGGACATGATGAAGCGGAAGCAACTTATAACGGTGCTCTGAAAAATAAACCGAATACCCGTCCGTTCGTGTTAACCCGCGACATGTACGCTGGAACGCAGCGCTACGCGGCGCTCTGGACCGGAGACAACGTAAGTAACTGGGAGCATTTGCAAATGTCGATTCCGATGAATGCCAACGTCGGTTTGTCCGGTGTTCCGTTTGTCGGCAATGATATCGGCGGCTTTACGAAATCGCCGGGCAATGTTCCGACGCCTGAACTGTTCGCAAGATGGATCGAGGTCGGTGCCTTCCTGCCATTTGCCCGAGACCACTATGACAATAGCGCGAAATCAGGACTCGGAAGCGGACAGGAGCCCTGGGAATTCGGCAAAGAGGTCGAAGATATCAGCCGCAAATACATTTCGATGCGCTACGAGCTGATGCCGTACTTGTACAATCAATTCAATAAATCAGCCAAAAACGGTCAACCGGTTCAGCAACCGCTTGTTTACCAGTTCCAGGATGATGCGAAAACCTACAACATTGAAGATCAGTACATGTTCGGTGATTCACTCATGCTTGCACCTGTCGTACAAGAAGGTCAAACGAGCCGTGAAGTGTACCTGCCGGCAGGCGAGACATGGGTGGATTACTGGACAGGAAAAGAGTTTGACGGTAATCAGACCATTTCAGTTAAAGCTGATCTTGGAATACTACCTATTTTCGTGAAAAATAATTCGATCATCCCTCGTCAGGAAGTAGAGCAGCACACGGATGAGAAGAAGCTGGAAAACCTGATTCTTGACACTTACCTGAACGGTAAAGCCAGCTACAGCTTCTACGAGGACGATGCTGAGACGATGGATTACAAACAAGGCGAATATAATGTAACAGAATTCCACGTGGAGAAGAAAGGTAACCACATTGAGTTCGAGCAGAACAAAAAGACTCAAAAGTATGCATCCGATATTAATTCCTACACGCTTAAACTGCATAATGCTAAAGAACCGAATAAAGTGCAAGCGGCTAATAACAAATATGCCAAAGCCGGCAGTACAGAAGAATTGAACAAACAGGAAAGTGGTTACTATTTCGATTCGAGAGAGAATGTTCTGTATGTAAAAATCCCTGTAAACGAAAACCATAAAGTGAAAATTCAATAATACGATTTCACGGTCATTGCCAGATAATAAAGGTAAAAGGGTAGGAGCGTTCTGCTCCTACCCTTTTACTTTTGTATTACACAATGCCTCAGCATCTACTCGCCAAAAAAAGTTCACCGCTGTTACAGGAGAAGGAGTTCTTCCCGAGAAATTTCCATCACAAGTCACCTCACTGTTATTACTTATTAACTTTTGCTTCGGTTTTGACGATCTAAAAAAGAGGCTTCTCACAAAGTTCAATTTGAACTTGTGAGAAGCCTCTTTTTATTCATTGTGGTCAAACGGCGTTTCCCTTGCGGGAAACCCTTGATGTATAAGGGTTTGTCACCCTTATTACATCATGCCGCCCATTCCACCCATGCCGCCCATATCAGGCATGCCGCCGCCTTTTTCAGGCTCAGGCTTGTCAGCGATAACTGCTTCAGTAGTCAAGAACATAGCCGCTACGGATGCAGCGTTTTGAAGCGCGGAACGAGTTACTTTAGCAGGGTCAACGATACCTGCTTCGAACATGTTCACCCACTCGCCAGTAGCAGCGTTGTAGCCGATACCGATAGCTTCTTTTTTCAAGCGATCCACGATAACGGAACCTTCTTGACCAGCGTTAGCTGCAATGGTACGAACTGGCTCTTCGAGCGCGCGAAGCACGATGTTAACGCCTGTTTTCTCGTCGCCAGTTACATCTACAGCAGCAACAGCATTATATACGTTCACAAGAGCTGTACCACCACCAGAAACGATACCTTCTTCAACCGCAGCGCGAGTTGCGTTCAGGGCGTCTTCGATGCGAAGTTTACGCTCTTTCAA
>DOJM01000240.1:3633-5131 GCA_003529225.1 Paenibacillus sp. | reverse complement strand
TTGCGCTGGAATTTATTAGCCAGTTTAATCACCATAAAGATTGAGAAGGAAATAATAAAGAAATCAACTACCGCCTGCAAAAATTGCCCATAAGGAATAATTAGTTCATTATGCATAACCATGACACTTAGAGCCCGATCCTTCAGATCTATACCACCTGTTATCAAGCCAACAATTGGCGTAATGATGTCAGATACTAATGAAGTCACAATCTTACCAAAAGCTGCTCCGATAACGACAGCAATGGCTAAATCTAGTACATTTCCTTTCAGGGCAAAAGCTTTNNACTCTTTCCACATCTTTCAATTCTCCTCCAACCTATTGAATTTGAAATTATTATAGCATAGCCGCTTCCCAAATCTTAAGGCTTGTTAAGAATTCTCCTGTTAAATAAAGATTACGTCGTATGCTATACAGACAACTTTCTCCAACAATTAATCTCTGGTATCTGGGCAACTATATGATAGCTTTATGTTATTTTTGTTGTAGTATGATTACTTTACAAGCAAGAAAGGACGCTGAATCATGCACAACGCAACACTGCTCTTGGTTGGCGACGAAGCCGAGATTATTAAACTCATGCAGATCCATCTGGAGAACGAGAGATACCGCCTGTTGACTGAATTTCCGATTATTATGTTATCTGCTAAGGGGCAGGAACTAGATAAAATCACTGGACTCAGTGTAGGTATGGATGATTATGTTACTAAGTCCTTTAGTCCGCTGGAGCGAGTGATTGATGTTTGTGGAGATTTTTTGAGTTTTTAACAACCATAATAAAGCACCCGACATTTTTTGCCGGATGCTTTTTTTTATTTCTATCTCGATTTACTAACTACCTGTTTCCCCTCCGTTTGAACTTACGGTTTAGAATAAAGCCAATGGCTATTAATCCGATACCTGTCATATAGAGCGGTGCAGGGCTACTTTCTCCCGTCTTTGGAAGCTGAGGGGCAATTGAAGTGCCGTTGTTCACTGTCCCTTTCGGTACTTCCTCATCAACAATGTCGACGTCACCCAATGGAACATTTTCATCTGTAATAACTAAATCCGGAATTTCTACCACTTCTGATGTCGCGGATTCCAGACCAGTCGTATTCCCAGGGCCAGCAGGTACTTCCGGATCATTAATGATTACTCCTGGCACCAGTGAACTCGCAGGTGTAGGTATCAATGGACCTCCTGGGGTTCCTGAGGTTGGTGTTGACGTAGGTGCTGCTGTCGGTGCTGTTGACGGAGTAGCCGTTGGTTCCGTTGAAGCTGATGGTGTTGCGGTTGGCGCTATAGTTGGTTCTGGCGTTGCAGTAGGCGTAGAGTCAACTGCTTTTTGATTCGTAATTACGAGTTGATTCGTTGATGAAGAATGAATGGACACTGGATGCTCTGTAGAATCAAGTACATAGCCACTAGGAGCTGTCGTCTCAATCAATACGTAGTTACCCAACCATAATTTATTGAATGTTGCTGTACCTGCGGAATCTGTGGTTAAGCTATTAAT
>DOJM01000240.1:0-3542 GCA_003529225.1 Paenibacillus sp. | reverse complement strand
CTCAGGTCTGCTTTTTGTTATATCCCCGTTTTCAGCTACGTTTGTAGGATACAGATGGAATGAATCCTGCAGCAGAATCTGATTAGCACTAGGAGTATCTTTGATTAACGCATTCTTCACAGTAGACTGACTACGATTAATTTGAATGCTCCAATCAATTTTTTCGCCATTCTGAACACCATTTTTCAAGAGATATTCGTCTCCATATGGAATCTTTACGGTAGCGTTCAAATCCTTGGATACCTTTTTGGTCCCATCATAGAGATTGGCTTTATTATCAATAGCAGTGCCGATAACTTTGCCTTCAAGACTGGTATGAAATTCTATATAATAAGCGGACTGAATAGCATCTGTAAAAGAGAGCTTCAGCTCATTATTACCATTAACACTGTAAGTGTATTTACTACTGTTTACCTCGACACCTTTCGTTGGGTCTCCATTCTTAGTAACATTCATGGTGTACACTTTCAGCGATCCAGGAACCAGGGTTTGACCCGATTTCAAAATATCCACGACCTCTGGCTCTGCAACCGTTTTGTTATTATAGTTGATCCCTAATGTCCAAGCTATTTCTTTAGTCGAAGCATTATAGGAACCAAATTTCAAGCCATTACTTTTCGCTTCATCCCTTGGGATAAATAGCCCTTCTGCTTCTGTGGTGCGAGGAATTTCGGACGTGTCGATCCAGTCCATCCTAACCTTGTTATTGAAATTTTCAGTATTAGACCAAATCCAATCTTTATTAAACTCTGTGGAATAGCTGATTGTATAAGTTTCAGAAATCTGCGATTTAAAGACTATCTTGAACCCTTTATTAGACTGAACAGGGGTATTGTACACTAAACCATAATCGGCAGGCTTTAATATACTTCCCTTCGAATTTTTAATTACGAGTGATTCCGGAATAAACTTCAGTCCTCCAAACGGGAATGACTCCGTAACTTCAACCTGGCCCATTGGATAGTTATCACTGTTCAATGTGACTTTCCACCCAACCGTTTTATTCTGATAATCTACGTCTGTTAAGTTCTTATACAGAATGGCTGATCGTATTAAGCGAGTGGCCTGTTCAGTGTACGTACTGTCCGTTACTGTATTCGTGATACTGGCATCTTCAAACACACGCTTTACAGCTTTGGTCTTATATTCGATTCGATAAGGGGATGTTAAATCTTGTTTAAATTGCAAGGTGAACCCTGACTTATTCACGTCTGACGCTGCAACTACAGTGTAATCAATATCCTTGGTCAAAAGATTACTCATCGTTGCTGTACCCGCTGAATCCAGTTGCACCGTGTATACTTTTATCGAATTGGCTACTAACGCTTGAGAATCATTAAACAAATCCTTTAGTACAGCATTCCCTTGCGGAATCGTTTTTTTATTATAGTTATATTCGATTGCCCAAGAAATGATTTGATTGCTCCAGTCATATCCGCTAGAGTACTTGTTCAAACTTCCTCCTCGTTCTACTTGAACAGTAGCAGAGGAACTTGCAGGAACTTGCCCATCTCCTGTAAAAGTCGCTGTATTCGTGAAGCTTAGCTGATGCTCGTCAGTAATAGCTGTGGAGTATTCAATACGGTAAGCACTCGAAATCGCAGGATCAGTGAAACGAACATTTAACGATCCTCCAGTGAACTCTGTAGTATATTTACTGGCATCGAGTAATGCACCTTGTGTTACCGAACCGTCCAACTGGATACTCAGTTGATACACACTCACAGTGACCGGAGTGCTTAGTGACAAACCTGTTGGTATAGGGTCAGTTACGGCTGCATTTCCAACAGTTTTTAATAATTTATTTACATCAACAGACCATAAAATATGGTCTGCATTAAAACCCTGAGGAATCCCCCTCTTCTCAATGGTCGATCCTACACTCGGTTTAAAATTCAGAGTAACCGTCTGAACACCACCGCTCACCGGAAATAAAATTTGCTGAACAGTACTTCCTGAGATTTTTTGTTTATCAAACTTAGTATTGATCCGAAGCGTTCCTTGCACGTCATCATGCGTTTCTATGTAGTCGTTAAAGGTCATTGTTACTTGGTGTGATAACTGCTCAACTGTAAAAGTTCCTACATCTCCATCCTCTGATACCAACAAGCCGTTAATATCATTAAAAAGCTGAAACTGCTCTGGAAGCTGAAAGGTAAAGGTGTCACCTTGCTTGTACGGATGAGCTTTAGGAAGAGACCACGTATAATCTAATGTTACATTAGCTTCTTGCTCATAGACGCTATCCGTGACCGTTTGCCCGTCTGCACCATATACAGCCATTGAGACACTGGTGATGATATTCCGCTCCTGATCGATTGCTGCTGCTTTTACTTGTGGTATGAACCCGATGCCATAGGCATATTGCGCTACAAGCATCAGAATAACGATCATCACACTTATTCTTTTCTTTAACATCATCCTAAAGCCTCCAATTCCTTTTCCAATTTGATTTTTCTGTGTTTGTATCCCCTCTTGAAGCGTAATCTCTGCCATTCCTCATGCTCGAATGCTTCTTATGTAATTCCGCGCCCATCGCCCCATCTTATGTTAAAATAATGAAAAGCCATCCTTTTGTGGGTTAGTTGACAGAATGCATACATATATAACCATTTTATGGATGTTTAGAAACAGAAAATCTCAAAAATTCACAAAGTTATTTTTTGAAGTACTTTTCATGTACGAAGGAGGTTGGTTCATGCATTTTTCATCTTACTTTGATCGGCAGCGTACGGAGGATTTCATTATGTTTTCCCCTTCACATTGGATTGCTCTGTCTATTATTACATTGGTTTGTATACTGTTTTACAGTTTAAGGTTCGAAATTCGGACTGATGTGAAACTTCGGCAAAGTGTGCGCTTGCTGCTGATTATTATTCTTATGTTCTCAGAAACAGGACTTCAAATATGGTACCTCTCTCAAAGCGTATGGCAATCCAGCAGCTCACTCCCGCTCGAACTATGCGGAATTACTTTACTGCTATCCGTTATCATGCTGATAACTCGCAGCCGAACACTTTACTCCTTTCTTTATTTTGCTGGGATTGGTGGAGCATTCATTGCTTTAATCACACCGAATCTGGTCTATCCGTTCCCTCATTTCCGATTTCTACTGTTCTTTATAGCACATGGTGGTATTGTGCTCGCTTCTCTTTATATGACCTGGATTGAGGGCTATAGGCCCACTTGGAAATCTCTCCTGTTCACCATGCTTGGACTAAATATTGTGGCCGCTTGTGTGTGGGTCGCTAATTACATCCTGGGATCTAACTACATGTTCCTATCTCATAAGCCCAGTACTTATTCTGTATTGGATTATTTCGGGCCTTATCCTTATTACCTGCTTGTTGAAGAGTTGTTTGCCTTCATTGTGTTTCTCCTCATGTATTTGATATTCTTCTGGATGCCAGAGCAGCGTAAATCGAGACGTAAACGAATAAGCCGGATTCCTTATTAAATCAAGTATGGTGTAAAACTTATTTTTTCTTATACTTAATCGAGTAGGAGGAGGCGGTAAGCCTCCGTCCTCTCACACCACCGTA
>DOJM01000163.1:4829-13923 GCA_003529225.1 Paenibacillus sp. | reverse complement strand
GCCGTTACTATTGATTCCTTCAAAAGATGAAGGATCATTGAATCTATCCTTAATTATTATTGCGATTTATGGTATTCGCTTGTGCTAATCCCAATTAGCTTGCGGAACACCTCTCGGAAATGTGCTGTATCTTGGTAGCCAACAATCTTTGAGATACTGGCCATTTTATTGTCTGTTTCGATTAACAAATGGCAGGCGAGCTCTATCCTTTTATGCTGCAGGTACTGGAAAATTCATTCCTGACTGTTGCCGAAACAATCGTATGAAATGCCGACTGCTCATGCGAGTTTCCGTAGCCAACTGCACTAGAGTTAACGGCTCCGCAATATGGAATTGATATAATCTATAACCTATCACTCATTTCATTGGCGAACTCAGGTCGAATGAAAGATTGTATACAATAAGCTTGTTCTTTTAGGGCGTTCCGCTGGGGCGATATTAACAGCCAATCCAAAGAGATACTAATCGTTGATTCTGAGAGCAGCAGTTTACCTACTATCATTTTAACATCCGACTCCCGGAGCTCCTTGGTTCATCTCTTACAGTGGCAGCGCGTGTACTTGGAGCAAAAGCGGTCACCGTCGGAACCTGCTAGAGCTTAGATCGGTCCATCCGAATTAATGAATTGAGATTAAGAAACTCTGATGTGATTATTACCATTCAAATTAACTAATATGAGTTATCCTCTATCAAATGATAAGAGGATAGCTGTATCTTATACAGACTCATAATGACGAGCAACTATTAATTATTTAGTAATAATTTTAGTACAAAGCGATACATTCTAGAAATGACTGAAAGATGTAGTATGAGAAAGGAAGCTCTGTGGTTTAACATTCCGGTTTTTAGAACAGGTTGAATGTGATTCAGTCAATAATAAATGTGAGAGGGATCAATGAGAAGTGATGAATTGATCTCCGCAGTAATATGGACGAACTTTTTCGAAGCATGTGGTCTTAAAACATTCCGATTTTTCACTAAAGTTTAAATAGTTCACTTTACTGAAAATCATCAGCCATGATATGAATCATATTGCATACAAGATATCAAAATTTAAAATTCAAGATTGGAGGATGAATGACATGGGAAAACAGTCGATTAAACGAAGATTTACTGTAATGGTAACTGTTTCTGTACTGATTTTTTCACTTTGTGCACCATTTCTCCAAGGAACTGCAAACGCTTCTTCTTACACTGCCATCGTAAACCCGGATAAGCAGTATCAAACCTGGGAAGGCTGGGGTACATCATTAGCTTGGTTTGCGAACCGGGTTGGAGGCGCATCAGATGCAACACGCAACTGGTATGCAGATCAATTATTTGATGTGAACCAAGGTTTAGGCTTTAATATCGTTCGTTACAATATCGGTGGAGGTGAAAATCCGCAGCATCATTTTTTGGAACTTCGTGCAGCCGTGCCAGGATTTAAGGCAAACCCCACGGCGGACTATGACTGGAGCAGCGATGCGAATCAGCGTTGGATGCTGCAAGCCGCCAAAACAAGAAATCAACCACAAGAATTTATCGCAGAAGCTTTTGCAAACTCGCCTCCATGGTGGATGACGAATAGCGGCAGCGTAACAGGCGCAGTATTACCAGGGGTGGATAACCTGAAAGGCAATATGTTCGATCAGTTCGCCGATTATTTGACCACCGTCATTCAACATTTTAAGGACAATGAAGGGATTACATTCAGAACCGTTTCTCCGATCAACGAACCGGACGGATTATGGTTATTTGGCAACCGTCAAGAGGGAGCCTTCTTCTCGCAGTACAGCAGGGGAACGATTATCCAAAAAGTACAAGATGCTCTAATGCAAAAAGGTCTGCCTACAACCCAAAGCTCCGCGGATTCGAACGCAGTTTGGCTAGCGAGAGACACGATCAACGCTTATACGGATATTACGAAGTCCATGTTAAGCCAATATAACGTTCGAGAATTTATACTGGGTGTATACAGCCTGGTAGAATGGGTCAAGTAGAATTGTCGAATATGATAGATTATATCAATTCCATANNCACGGCGATGGTGAAGCGAACGGTATAGAAATGTCGAGATCCATCGTATCGGACATCAAGTACATGAAAAACTCCGCTTGGGTTTATTGGCAAGCCGTAGAGGAAAATGCCGCTCCCGGGTGGGGGATGATTGAAACCGATCTAAACGACGCAAATAACAACGCTTTTACACCTCATGTTAAACAAAAGTTTTGGTCCATGGCTCAATGGAGCAAGTTCATTCGTCCAGGGTATAAAATCATCGCTATAGAAGATGGCGATTCCGTAGCGGCATATGATGCAGCTTCCCAAAAACTAGTCATCGTTACAGTTAACGATCGCAGCTCTACAAACGATGTTACTTATGATCTGTCTAAATTCGGTGATATTACCGGGTCAGTAACGGCGTATCGCACAGTAGCTCCATCTAATGGCGTAACACCAGAAAATTTCACAAATATAAATGTGGTTTTAAACAACAAGTCGTTCCAGAATACAGTGCCTGCTTATTCCGTAACTACTTATGTAGTCGATGGTGTAAACCTTAAAAATCACACGTCCAGTGCAGCAATTGATACATCTGCATACTACAAAATTGTGAATAAAAATTCCGGANNTCGCACGAGTGTTATTCAATACGCAGATAACGGCGGAGCCAATCAACAATGGCAATTTGTAGATAGGGGTAGAGGCATTTATAAAATCAAAAACCGTAATAGCGTTAAAATGCTAGAAATTCAAGGTGAATCCACGTCAGATGGAGCGCAGGCCATCCAGTACCACGATACGGAATGGCGGGGTGTCAATCAAGAATGGAAGCTCATTGACGGAGGTGGAGGTTACTACTCTATTGTGAATATCAATAGCGATAAAGTACTTGNNGTTAAAGGTGAATCTACTTCCAATTCAGCTTCAATTATCCAATACACCGGGCGTGGTTCGTCTAACCAGCTCTGGAAATTGGTGAAGGTGAATTAATAAGATTTAAAGAGACGCTATCCGATTTATTGGGATGGCGTCTTTGTGCTAATGAAATATAATTAGAAAGGTCTCTAAGCAAGACGACCAAGTAGGTCATATAGAAGGCGTTACCAGGATTGACCCATCCGTTATGGACTCTAGCTTTGCTGCTAGCGTCAATTCACATTTGGAATGGTTGAATAGAAGAAATTACAACCGCTGGCATAGTTACTTTCTATAGTACTTCCTTGTAAAATAATTAGGATTTTCCATGAGTATGTGGGAATACATCAACTCATCTGGAGCGGGATGATGTTTATTGTGCTTGCTCTCTTCACGATCTGTTAAAATCAAAAATGACCAAATCGAACGCAGAGAAAGTAAACGTACAATTACGTGCGAGGAATGAAACGATCATATAGGACAGGTAACCGTAGATTGGAATCAGAAAACCAATACCGTGACAGTCTGCAAATGGTCGCGGAAAATTATGTAACCATAGGAAAAAAGACAGCTTCAGTTGAGGAGCGATTTAAAAAAAATTCTTCACCAACCCAGAAACAAACTTTTTAGGTTACCTCATACGTCTTACTTATGTAAGAGACAAACAAGAATAAACGGAGGTTTGGAAGATGAAAAAACAGTTTGCAAAAAAAATTCCTTATTTAATACTGGCGGGTTTCATTTGTGCAGTTGGAATCGGGGCGCCACAAATTTCATTAGCAAAACAAGCAAACTCAGCTGCAAAAGTGGTGAATCAGCAAAAAATAGAAATTGGTCAAAAAATTAAAGTACCCGAACTTAAACTGAAGGAAAGTACGTATGTACTTGATTACAAAATATCCGATGTTACCGGTGACTCCGTTAAAGACCAAGTGATTTTGGTCGGGACAAAAGAAAAAATTGATGGAAAACTGGATGCGTATGCGAGTAATTTATCCGTCATCGTGCAAGATGGAAAAACCAACAGATACGATAAATATGATTGGGTGTACGAAGGAACGGACGGAAAATTGTACGGAGAACTTGGAAGAGAACCGAATTTGATTATCGGTGACTATACAGGTAACAAAGTGAACGATATTATCACAACAGCCCCTCAAGGAGGAAATGGTGGATACGTGGATCATCTGATCTTAACATGGGAAGGGAATAAACTTAAAGATGTTTTGGCAAAAGATGTTGTGGCGGATCACCAAGAACTATACACTAATTCTCAGGCAAACTTCAGTTTGAAATTGCCCGCTTCATGGAAGGGGCATTACAAGGCAAACCAATATGCAGGTGCAAGTGCAAATAAAATCATACCGTTGGCTAAGCATGTAGTTCAGTTCGATTATACGACAAAAGATCGAAAAGATGCTGAAATGCTGCTGATGATCTCCGTATTCTCCAAAAATGATTGGAACTCCCTCTCCAGTGAACAAGGCCCGCCTGTAGGGAGTGTAATTACAGAAGCCAACGGAATGGTGTATGTGTATACAACTCCGCAGTCCAATCCGTTTGATCCCCAGTCGAAGGACGGCAAGCTGTTTGACCAACTCTATGGTGATTTGAATATTGGGAAATCTTTCAAACTACTAAAATAGGTTTTTGTTGATTCAAATTGCTCGATAGTTCAATACGAGCATAATTCTTTATTTTTTGTGTACTTCGTAACGTTTCCTCATGGAGGAAAAAATTAGAATTGCGTAAAAACTCGATTTCCTTAAGATAAGGAACATCGAGTTTTTTAATCCGACGGAACTCTTAGTAGTTTTCATCACAACGGGGAACCCTATTTTACTTTGCAAATTTGGAAATGAAACTTGAAATTTTTTCATCTCACTCTCATGAACCGAAAAACAAACTTTTTTAGGTACCACCCACGTCTTATTTGTATAGCCAGGAAATGATATGCGCATATCAAAGGGAGAGTCTTTAAATGAAAAAGAGGTTTGAAAAGTTACTCATTGATTTTATAACGGAAAATAAAGAGAATATGTATTGCTTAGCCTTCAGTTATGTGAAAAATGCTGAAAATGCACTCGATATTGTTCAGGATACGATCCAAAAGGCTCTCTCTTCATCAGAAACATTGAAATCCGAAGGTTCGATAAAAAGCTGGTTTTACAGGATTTTGGTGAATACATCGATCGATTTCCTGAGAAAACAAAAGCGGATTCAAGTTGTAGATGATAAGACATTGGAATTTCACAGTCCTACAGGTGGAGACGTCTACCCTGACATAGATCTGGAGAAAGCTTTGGAGGAATTGCCCCATCCTTATCGCACTGTGATTGTACTTAGATATTTTGAAGATTTAAAAATTGACGAAATTGCGGAAGTTATGAATGAAAACATCAGTACTGTAAAAACACGATTGTATCAAGGGCTCCGCAAACTTCGAATTAAAATGAGTGATGAGATTTTAGAGGAGGTAAAATAAGATGAACGAACAACTGGAACAGTTAAAAAGCAAATATAAAAATACGCCTCTCCCAGATGAACTGGACTTCGTGGTGAAGAAAGCCATTAAACAAAGCAAAAAAAGACATGTGGGTTGGATGAAGAATCTCGTTGGAGTTGGGGCAGCGGCTATTATATTGGTAACAGGCATTAATGCCAGCCCTGCCTTTGCAAAGGCTTTGTCAGATGTGCCGCTGGTTGGTTCACTCGTCAAAGTACTGACTTTTACAGAGCTTAAAGTAGATGAAGGAACCGCTAAAGCCAATATCAAAGTACCGGCCATTACGAATATGGAAAATAAAACGTTAGAGGCCGCTCTAAATAACAAATATCTGGAAGAAAGTAAAAAGCTGTACAGCGATTTTACAGCTGAAATGAAGGAGTTAAAGAAAAATGGCGGGGGCCATACAGGCGTGGACAGCGGCTATGAAGTCAAAACCGACAATGATCAGATTCTTGCCATTGGCAGATATGTCGTAAATACGGTAGGCTCATCCTCGACAACATTTAAATACGATACGATTGATAAGAAAAATCAACTTTTAATTACCTTACCAAGTTTATTTAAAGAGAACAGCTATATCAGGCTGATCAGTGAGAATATTAAAGAACAAATGAGACATCAGATGAAGGCAGACCCGGACAAAACATATTGGGTAGATGATAAAGTCAATTTTGAGAGTTTTGAAGGCATTGCTAAAGATCAATCCTTTTATATTAACAATGATGGCAAACTTGTCATTTCTTTTGATAAATACGAAGTTGCGCCAGGTTATATGGGCGTGGTTGAATTTATCATTCCGACCCATGTGATTGCCGATGCATTAGTAAGTAATGTTTATATAAATTAAAAATCCGTAAATTAAAANNAGAGAAAGACAGTTTAATAGAGCAAAAAGAATCTGAAATTGAAGCTCTACGTGCTCAGATTGCGGCAATGAGTGACAAGTTCACCCGCTGACAAAGAACAGCACCAGGAAGAGCTCCATTTTACTCCAGAGCATCTCGGAGTTCCACACGGCAAGAAATACATAGATGTAGACCTGAAGCTACTTGGCTGGACAATCGGTGATGACGTAAGGGAAGAAGTAGAGCTGTACGGAATGCCTAATAACGAGGGAAAAGGGTATGCCGATTGTCTGGAACAAATGACTGGCACCCGACCTATGATGTTCACTACCAACGGATTCGAAACCAATCTGCAACGAAAACTTGTAGAGATGGTTACACAGATTAAAGAGAATGCGATTAAGATTATTTGGTGGGGACTCATCGTATAAACTTTGCTCACTGTTGGTGAGGATTAATTAAAGCAAGATGCATCAGTGTCTAGACCTTTCCAACATGTATGGAAGGGTTATTTCTGTTTCTAGTCCATATGGAAATGTTGGAAATGATCGTAGGGATCCTTGCTTTCTAGTATACTTGTACGAGTAGCCCGAAAATATAAATGGATTAGTATAGGAGGCTTCTATGCAAAAATTCGATGATGTACTTTCGTTTATTAGTCAATCTTTTTTGAAAAAAGATGAGCAACTAGAAATGCAAAGGACAATAGGTGAAGCTTCACTTATTGATATAGATATAGTCAAAAGAACTGCACGTACTATACGAAGAGTCGGGATCATTACCGTTGCACGAGAGTACTCCTCAATTGTTGAAAATCACCCGGATCAACAGCTTTTACGTTGGACAGTAGGAAAACGTGCCACATTAGACGATAATCAACAAACCTTTGAGTGGCTTCATAAGGGATGGATTTTGAAAGAAGTTCGTTTTAAACGTGATGGGAAATCTGTAGAACGAACTCAGTACCGTATGGGCTATTTATTATATGTATATTTAACTAATAAGCAAACGAATGCGCATCAGGATTTTTTAAATCAATTTACGCAATACCAGTCGAATGCTGCCCCGAAAATGGAACAAGGCACGTATTTACATGACGAACGATTACTTCNNCAGTTGAAAGACTTGGCATTATTCTTATCAGATAGTTTACAGTGGTGCCTTAATGATTTAGAAGAGAAGTTTATTTTTCCTGCGAATTGGAGCTTATCTAAACGAATCAACAGTTTAAACTTTTTATTAGCTTTTCTCATTATTTCTAGCAACAAAGAGATATTTGATTGGAAAGAAATTGGCGCGCATTATTACCCGGGTATTGGAGGCTCTAAGGTATTTGATGCGTATAAAGTTGAGTTTCTAAACTTTTTGGAGACGTTAAGTGGTCATTCTCTGGAGACGTTAGGGATGATTAGTGGTGGTCAAATTACATCAATATATTTTGCTGGAGATCTTGAAGGGACTTGGTCGAGTTATCGAGCAGGTCCTGTGCATGCCTTAACTAATATTTCGGTTTCACAAGATCATTATTCAACTAGAGCAACAACGCTCTGGTTAGTTGAGAATCGAGCCATTTTGACTCGGATATCTGCAGAACCTCATTTCTTGCAGGAGACAAATTCATTGATAGTATGTGTAGATGGTCATCTTCGAAGTGCGCATAAACATTTCATCAGACAATTGTTGCTGAATAGTCATATCGACCAAATGATTTTTTGGAGCGACTATGATGAAGCTGGATTGCAAATTGCAGGAGAGATGTTTCAATCGCTTATGGGACACGCTGTGCGGCATAAATGGATCTGTCCAGATCATTCGATAATATCTAATTGGTCAGAGTATCAATATAAAATGGAGAGTTTACTACAATATTCGAGATCGGAACAAGAGATCGTTTTAGGGGAGGCAAATGATTGGAGAAGATGGATCAACCACTAATTTCAATTTTTCAAACAAACGAATCCAAACCGGAAATGCATCAGGCCTTGAGGGATGTTGCATTATTATCTGGGGTTCTTAATGATCTCAACTCACAAAACTTTCTGCAAACACCAATCGAAATTTTACGATTCCTACGTATTATTCAATTGATTAATGAAGAAGCTTTGGGACTCGATGAACCGATTGAAAACGCAGATACGCTATACTTTCGTTATCGAAATCGTTTTGATGACCTTGAAGCACCAAGTAAGAANNTGTGAAGTATAACTGGATATCCAAACAAACAAGGCAACTAAAAATGCGGGATGTAGGTAAGCGGATGATGGATACGCTCATACGTCTTGCAAATGATTCATTAGCCTATTATATGCATGATGATATTGGTAGATCTTTATTCCAAGCTAGACGGGATGCCGAGCTTAGCGAAGCTTATGACGATCATGGCATTTCTGGTGGAAATAAAATTGCTAGTATGATTCGTAACGTTGAAAATGCGATTCAATTGATGAAAGAACGCGAGTTGGAGCTGTTAGCAGATCGTAATGCGTTACCTCAACTGGAGATCATACATCAGTTAATGCAGGAATTGGAAATTAAACTATCGGAACGATTCCGCCAATTTTATACGTTAGAGGATAGTCTGGTACTCAGTAATTTAATGCAATCAGGCACTTCAGCACTTGCAGATGGCACGAATTTGAGCGTGGGGATGATCAATAAGTATCTAAAATTTACAATGATGAAGCAAACGATGCTATTATCCTCGATAAATCCAGAAAAAGTAAGGTTGTTTATTACACAAATGTATGATCCACCTCAAGAATCAGACATTCCAAACGCTCATCAAATTATGAGCTTTATGGAGCAAAATGAATACGAGGGTGAATCCATGGATGGTTTA
>DOJM01000163.1:0-4823 GCA_003529225.1 Paenibacillus sp. | reverse complement strand
AGAAAACTATGAGCTGATTGTTGAATTGATGCAAGAAGACGACCAGGAAATACAATATATAAATGAGGAAATAGATATTGCTTTATTAGAAGATATGATGGGAGATTCAGAGTGGTTACTTACCAAATCCATGATTGAAACGGAAGCGATTGAATTATTCATGAAGGAAGTGGAGGCTGCTCCTATAGAGACTGTAATGATTGAGTCGACGTCTACGGCGTGGGGGGATGCAATTAACGCGCTTACTGCATTATCTGCATTAGTAGGCAGCAAGAAGTTAACGTTGAAGGAAGCAACGGATGAGTCAAAAGTTCAAGCCTCTCTTTATGAGAAGGAATGGGATTGGATGAATCGTGATGATATCAACCAAGTGGTCAAACATAAAAATTATCGCACTATAAAAANNAAAAAATAAGGACATTGAAAGTATGCATGAGAGGAGTGATGATGAACTTGACGGATGAAATGAATGTAAATCCTCTTAATGCCATGCAAGCTATCAAAGGAATGCTATCCGAGGACGAAGAAATTGTGTTTATGAATCTCTTATTCTCATCCTCTGCAACAATACGTGCGGGCAATTTCGGATTATCCAGGCGTGAGGTGGAGAAGCAATTAAAGAGCTCCGGTGATGATGAGAAGTTCGATTCCTTTCTGAAGCGTGTTAATCAAGCGGTAAGTCGATACTTTCAAGTGATTTATGATGAGAAAAAGGATCAAGTTATCGTCATGATGAGAGTTTCTGCTAAAGCTGCACGTAGTACATTGTCCAAAGAAAGTTTAGCAATCCTACTGTTTATGTTTTACCAGCAAGAAGTTTTACAGCATGAGTATACATTATTTGATCAGTTGTTAAATGCCCTTGGACATGAGACTACAAAGGCCAATCAACGTTTGAATCNNNNGCAATTGGTGCAAATATGTTCTCGGATTCCTTTTTAAGACGTACTGTTGAATTTAGTCAATCTAATCAATTAAATAAAGAAGAGGTACTGAAATTTTTCAAACGATATAATCTGTATCAGGAAGGAACTGACCAAATAGAATGATACCTTGGAAAATGTGGTTTACGGGAATCAGAGATTATCAGCCAACTGAGATGGATTTGTCAGGAAAAGAATCGCATATACTGATAACTGGTCCTAATGGAGCAGGAAAATCTACTGTAACATACTGTATGGGTGATGTTCTATATTCTTCCAAGGTTGATTTAGAAGGTCTGAAATCTCGTAATCTTCTGCCGAATNAGACGTGGAAGGCGCAAATTCGACTTCTATTTAAGAATGAAGGACGCATGCGTATTGATGCACCTAATTATGTTGAATTTGCAATTTATATTTTACAGGAACCAGGACAGCCGACTAAGAAGCAATTTGTTATAAAATCGGGTGATGATCCAGAACAGTGGGATGAAACAATTAAGTATACATCTGGTGATCGGCAATACAATTTCACGACTTACAAGAAGGATCTCCAGTTCAAATATAAAATTGATCCGGATTTATTCTATCTAATTTGGTACCAGCAGGAGGTAAATCAATTCGCTGTTATGGATCCGCAGGAGCGTTTTCGTATTTTTGCCGAAATGCATGGAATAGATCATGTACAACGTAACTGGGAAGAAAGTATTGAGCAGCTAAAGGATGTGCAGGAGAGTTTAAGAAGTGCTGAAGCAAGTGTGGAAAATAAAAAGCAATATCTCGGGATGGCTCGATCAGCGCTAGACCGGTATGAAGATAATCGTAAACGTCTTATAGAGGGCGGGAAGTTGTACGCTGGAGCTTTGCTGAAATTAGAGATTTATTACAAACAAGAACAATTAAATCTAGTAGCCATGGAAGAACAATTGCTCGTGGATCATGATATCGCAAGTGATAGACTGGTGACATTGCAGAAGCAAGGCGATCGATTGAATAATGAAATGAAGCAAATACAAGAAGAAAAAGAAAAGCTTGATACGAAAATCACTTTATTTCAGGAGCAATTAGCCTCTGTGAAAAAGGAAATTGAAGAAACTTCAATTGTAATTGGAGAATTAGAAATTCAGCTAAAAGAACTTAGTCAAGAAAAATCTAGAATTACACATACTGAAGAAGAGGTACATCAACAATTATCAGCAATAACTAAGCAGCTCAACGAAATGAATATTGAGATTGAGAAGACGGAAGCTAGTATTCAAGAATCTGAGGATATTATAGCCCAATTAATAGATTCAAGTTCTTACTTGAAGGCGCTGATTCAACAGGATAAAAGCTTGGATCTTATACACCAAGAACGGTTACGGCAGTATCGCAGCAGTCATGATGTACAGATGGAAATTGACCGCTTAGATCAATCCATTCAACTATCCAAGCAGGAACGAGAAGATAAGTCTAAATTACTTGAGGAGTTATCCAATGAGGAGCGGATGCTTGAGTATAATCAATTATGGTCAGCTCGTCAAAGGGAATCACTATCTTTGTTCAAAGCGATAGGTGTGCGTGCCTATACATTAAATGAATTACTTGAATTAAATGAGTCAGCTCGACTTACAGCGGAGGAACAGTTTGAGACGATAAAATATTCGATATTTTTTGATGGCTCGCACGTTCAAGCTCCGAATGAATTGTATCATGTTCCTTTACGAAGTATAATACCGGATCGTTCAGTTACTGAAATTCAGACACTCCAAATTCGTGTGAAGAATGGGATAGAAGATAATGTATTCCCACATGCGGTCAAGGCTTTATGGTGGGTAGAACAATTTTTTCTAGCAGGTGAGATACGAATAGAGAATGATATGCTCATCGATTCAAAGGGAATTCGAGGTCCACAAGAGAAGAAAAGTTATATATTAAGCCAGAAAGCTATGCAGAAACGTAAAGAGGAGATTCAGAAGAAAATTAGAGATTTGAACACATCACTTGCGAATCTCCATGATTCGCTTGAGATTAATACGAAAACTATGCAAGAACTGCATGCCATTATCCAATCTGTGCGTGAATCGGAAGCCTTTCTTACAACGAAATATGAACGTGAAGGCAGAATCCTGAAGTATGAAGCAGAGATACAGCACCTTCAGGAGCAGAAGGAGCATAGACAGGAAGTTAAGATTACGAACAAAAAGTTTATTGAGAAACGGGTCAGGCTGGAGCATATACAAGGTATACTACAGCGTGAAGCGGACTTTTATGTGAGATTAGGTCAGCAGAAGGAACAGTTTGAAACGTTACAACGAAAGACTCATCAGCACAACCACTTATCATTGCAGCAGAACGCGTTGAAGCAGCAAAATGATGCATTGGAAGAGATGGCTGAACAAATAGACGGTGATGAACGTCGACAAAAACGCAATCTTTCGAATAATGAAGACGAAATCCAACAAGCTACGCGTACTCTTAGTCAAATTGATAATCAAATCAAAGATACAAAAGAGTCTCTTGATACATCTAAAATAAATCTACTTACGGTAACCGAAGAAATTGAAAACCTTAAAGGGGTTGCGCGGTTTATTTATGATGACGTGACAAATGAGTTTGAACATGAGCCTAATAATACCAAGAGACAACAATCGCTTTCAAAGCTCCACCAAGAGCATGAGTCTGGAAAAGTAACATTTAACAGCGCTAGAAATGAATCAGGTATTGATCCCGCAGCACCTGAGAATTATAAAGTGAGAGAAGAAGAGGTTCATCGATTGCAGGATGAGTTTAAGCGGACAAGCTTATTGTTTGATGAGAACGAAGAACGAGCTGAGAAATTAAAAGATCAGCTTGAAACGACAATTAACATGAGGGTCCTTGAAATTCAACAGCGATTTAAGAATTATATGAGCATTTTTCAATTCGAGGGGCAGATCGATTGGAATCAGCAGGAGGATCGTCGAGGTCGAGTGCTTTTCCATTTATTTATTAAGGCTCGCAAGGAAGGGCACCGAGGAACATTAGAGGATGTTAGTGTGAAGGCACGTGGAGGAAGAGTTGGCAAAGGTGTTTCTGGAGGCGAAGAATCGCTCAGTTCACTACTTTTTGCTCTTGCTTTATTGCAGAATCTGCAATCGGCACCCGGATTTATAGTCATGGATGAATTTGATAGCGCGTTAGATGAGCAGAGGAAGTTAAAGGTATTTGATCTTTATGCTGGTGAATTACAACGTAAATTGATTATCCTGTCACCAAAGTCGCATGAGAACTCTTATCTGGATCGATTCTCGAAAGCGTACATTGTGCAGCATGATCCCACTGTACCACGGAGTAAAGTGATGGGGTTAAATTTGCAACGAATATGACCATGTGGGTAAATGAATTAGCCTGTTAGAGTGAGATCTCCATTGATCATTCTTACGGGCTAATTGGCCCGTAAAATAAATACTCAATATCCAGAAAAAAGTAAAGTATCTGCTGGCAAAGAAGCCATAAGAATAACCAGAGAATGTATCCGAAATAAGTGGGACTTCACTGTAGAAACCACTCTAGCGGGTGGTAATGTTATCAGGCAGATGAAAGATGAAAAGAACAAGGCTTCGAAATCATTATGTTTTATGTGGGGCTAGGGGATGTTCGGCTTAATATTGAGCGTGTTGCTATGCGAGTAAAGAACGGTGGCCATCATATTGAAACAGAAGATATTCAGTTGTTAGTTGTTGATAATAGTAAAGCAGATGGTGAGATTATTCTTGGAGCGGATATAAGCGGGATAAAATATTATTCAAATGAATTGCCTGAATGGGTACAAATAATCGATCGAGAACTAAAGTTGAAATATCAAAAGTAAACCAATTCAAATCGGGAACGATCGCAAATGGTTTGCTTTTTTTTTACATCACATCGACCTCAAAAAAATCG
>DOJM01000271.1:13590-14040 GCA_003529225.1 Paenibacillus sp. | reverse complement strand
CGTTCCGTTAGCAGACAAGACTACTTTTCCTTTGGTAAGCGGCGTATTGCCTTGATTGTTGCGAATCTCAGATACCTTCAGCTTCAAGGTCTGACCGCTCTTCACTTCTCCCTCGACAATATCTAGAATAACCTCGTCACCCTCATTGGTCGACTTTGTAGTTGTATTATAATCTTCCGTATAAAGAACCAGCTCATTCGTATTTCGAGAACGGTTGATACTGGTTAGATTAGTCGTTTTTCCGTTTATGGTAATATTCTTGGTTAGTTTGGGTACACCATATATGGAGCTTCCATCTTCTTTTAACCCGAAAGTAAAAGCTGAAATAGAACTGTTCAAGATCACACCATCATCCATAAACAATCCGTTAGGGACACCCGTTGCAAAACCGGAGATTTCATAGAAATCACCGTTAACCCCTGCTATTACACGGTTTCCGGGCGCATCCGC
>DOJM01000271.1:6931-13520 GCA_003529225.1 Paenibacillus sp. | reverse complement strand
CATCCGCATAAGATGCCATTTCTGTAACACCCTTCATACCGTAAACCTTCCCATCCTTCGTTCCAGCCCGCAGTTCTAAATGGCCTTGCCCTGGGTTGAACTCCACTGCATGAATCTTTTGCAAACCACGCTCATTCTGAAGATCCATCCAGGTATACATCGCCCCAGGTGCAAGCTCTGTTTGCCTTACGTCAATAACGGTTCCGTAGTTTGTTGCTGGTAAATCAGAAATGGAAGCGTGAACAAATGCTCCTGGTTGTAATAATGAAATCATCAGAACAAAGATAACTGCTACATTAATTTGCTTTAAATACCNNTTTGCTGATATCCTCCCCACTTGGCTGTCCTTATTACGATCTGAAATGGACAACATCATAGGGTTCATATTAACTAGGAAGCGTAAAGGTTAGATAAAATATACCAAGGCATACTGTTAACTTCTTCTAATCCCCTCCTCAAATTCATGTTTTAACCTGTTGATAAATCTTCTGACCGTTTTCGATCCTTGTTTAGAAGCTGAAACAATGAACCCCGGAGTATTATGATCTGGTGATCGTAGCTCGATCGTCTTCATAATCTTCTGAGAACCCTCAAATGTTTTTAGAAAAGAATAATCCATCCCAATCGTGATCGCGAGTCCTGACGCAACTGCATTATCAATGGCACGGGTGTTATTGCTTGTAAAAAGAATATTCATCGGCCCAGCTTTCAGTAAATAACGCTCCACAAAGTCCTGTATGTAATGATCATCGTATAAAACCAACGTCTGGCCTACTAACTGTTCGGGCGTAATTATTGTATTTAAAGCTAGTGGTGATTGAGGATGTACGCCAACAACAATCTTACCTTCCATTAATTCCTCGAATACGACCCCTTTATGTTTCTCTGATAAGCCCTCTGGCGAGACCATCAGTCCGATATCCATTTCATCCTGAAGCACATTATCCAGAATTTCTTTAGGTCCTTTTTCAAAAATCTCTATTTTCACATTTGGAAAATCCGCCTTAAAACCGGATATGACCTTCACGATTAGATGCATAGGTCCCGGAATCGTAGCAATCCTCAAATGGCCACTAAGCGCATCACTGTAGATCTGTGCTTCAGCTTTTAATTCATTTACTTTCATCAAGACTTCATTTGCTTTGCTGATAAGAGCTTGTCCCTCTGCTGTGGGAACTGCTCGTTGGCCTCGCGAACGAATGAACAAAGTAACTCCAAGCTCTGCTTCCAGCAGTGTTATGGACTGGCTTATGGCAGACAGGGTGATATGACGATTCTGAGCGGCTTTGGTTAGTGAACCAATCTTTGCGACTTCTACGATATTCTCGCATTGCTCTAAATTCATTTGAATCACTCCCTAAATTAATATTTACTTAATACCTATTAAATTTACTTAAATTTTAATTAATTTAGACAAGTGCTACAATGTAAATAAGTTAGTAAATAACCTTTTCACCTATGAACCTATATTTCTAGTATAACTATATTTCTCGAGGAGGAGTCCCAAATGACAGACAAAAGAGTAGCCGTAATTACAGGTGGAGCCAGTGGAATCGGGAAACAAACTGCAATTAAATTTGCAAGTAAAGGTGATCAAGTGGTCGTAGCCGATTTCAATCAACAATTAGGTGAAGAAACGGTCGCACAGATTATCAAGGATGGTGGCGAAGCTATTTTCGTCAAAACGGATGTTTCAAAATACGAAGAGGTAGAAGCACTGGTTGAGAAAACCGTTGCCACATATGGAAGAATTGACGTTATGTTCAACAATGCCGGGATCGGCCGCGTCACTCCTGTACTAGACCAAGATCTTAAGGATTATCATAGTGTTATTAATGTCAATCAGCATGGTGTTGCCCACGGTATTATCGCAGCAGGTAAAAAAATGCGTGAGCTCGGCATCAAAGGNNCGCTTCCAAAGGTGCGGTCATTATGATGACTAAATCCGCAGCACTTGAAATGTCCGTTCATGGCATCCGTGTGCTTGCCGTTGCTCCAGGCGCTGTAGATACGCCAATTATCCAAGGATATAAAGATCAAGGAATGGTCGATCAGATGAAGAGCAAAGTAATGGGTAACAAATTAACATTGCCTGAACAAGTTGCAGACACGGTATACTTGCTCTCCTTACCAGAAGCTAGTGCAATAAACGGTAGTGTTGTAATGGCTGATGAAGGTTATGCTTCATTTAAATAATATTTTAAAATAATAAAAATCCAAGGCTTCCCGTGTAGGATGTCCTTGGATTTATTTATGCTAATCCCATGTTCTCTGTTCATTGATTTCTAGCTTACGTTCAAACGCCTGCTCCAAATCAATATCCAGCTTATTGGCCAGATCAAAAATATTCCACACCACATCGTACATCTCATATCCCAAGTTTTCTTTCTTCTCTGCACCGGGGTCGAAGGATACGGATAGCACCTCTTTGGACAATTCCCCCACTTCAGTCATTAAGTACAGCATTCGCTGCTCAATGCTACTGGTGTCAAAACCTTTGGTTTCACTGAACTTCTTCACGTACTGTTGAAACTCAGATGTATTCATTTCGTTACGCCTCGCTTTTAGGGTATAAAGTTATGTGATAATTAGGACATCTTTACATGAAGTATAACAAATCTAACCTCAGAATCCTCTTTTATCAATCTCCACTATACTTATTAACTGTTATGGGATAATAATAAATTTCTATATCCTCATTTATAAAACCTCTTCGTTGAGCAGCCAACAAGGTCTCGTACATATTCATTCTGCCTACAGGATTATCCGTATGTTGATAAATTTTATTTGCTCTTAAACCATGCTCACAAAAGTATTTCACAAAATCATACCCATTCTTCAGCTCATTTCCCTCGGTGTCTTCACCTAGATCATGGTCAAGCGAAAGAATATTCACTTCATTATTTTCAAAAAGTTTTACAGCGTCTTCAAATGTTTTAGCCAAAGTGAATCCTTCTGGGCAGTCTCGCAAATCATCAAGATAAACATTTATCATATCGAATCTCTTTTCTTCGCAAAAAGTTCATTTGATGGACTATGCTTTGAAACTTAATTTGAACTAATACAAATTTCAGTTAGGATGACAAACTGACTTTGTAATGAATCCTGAAAACTAATATACTTAACAATATATTTGCTACGAATGAGGTGGAAATCAAGTGGAAGTTGATGATCCAAAACAAATTATATTACAGGTTGGCTCAACACTCAAAAAACTTCGAAAAGAAAAACAACTGAGCCTTGAAGAATTATCAGAACTGACGGGTGTGAGCAAACTTACCCTTGGAAATATTGAACGCGGAGAAACAAATCCAACGGTTGGAATGTTATGGAAAATCTCAAAAGGCATATCTTTACCGTTTATGGCTTTGTTCTCATCAGAAAATCCTGTAAATCTTTACCGAGCCGGTGAAGGACTACGATTTGCTAGTGATCAAAAGAATTGGGTCGTTGAACCAATATTTAAAAATGCAAGCCATGATATCGAAATGTACCGTGCATATTTACAACCTAACAGCTCTTACCATCCGGAAGTTCATCATATGAATACAACCGAAATTGCGACGGTAATGACAGGCACCATTACCATTCATGTTAATGAAGAAATCTACACATTGAATCAATATGATTCGATTAGTTTTCGTGCAGATGGTTCACATTCATATTCAAATCATACGAACAGCGAAGTTGTTCTACATATCACCTTAAAATATGGAATTTAATATTCGGAAAATTCCGGTTTGTTTTATTATCAAGTTACACAAAGAATCTTCATTCAACGAGGATTCTTTGTGTAATTTTTTTTGCTCATTTTAAAAATAACCAATTAAAGAATTATGAATATAAAGAAGTTGAATTCACATTAATATATATTATAATATACCAGTTGTTATAATATATTTATTATAATATACTTATTTTATTCGCGCGAATGGTTGAGATTTTAAAGATCAGAAGAAAAAATAAAAAGATAGTACAAGTATTGATTTATTTTTAAGATAATTATGTAGGAGGAGACATCATGAGTTCGCAAAACCAATTTATTAATAGTAAAGATGAAACATCAAGTCATAAACACCACATGCAATCTGCAAGATGGATAATTATACTGGGGATTATTGTTATTGCGGCAAATCTACGTGCTCCCCTAACCTCGGTTGGACCTTTAGTAAGTCTCATCCGGGACAACATTCATATTTCCAATACTTTAGCAGGCTTGATCTCCACAGTCCCTCTGCTTGCTTTTGCCTTGTTATCACCTTTTGTGCCTAAATTAGGTCGAAAGTTTGGAGCGGAACTCATCATTCTGATTTCCCTCATTTTTTTAACCATTGGCATTGTTTTACGTTCCCTAACTGGAGCGGTTAATTTGTATATCGGAACGGTTATCATTGGATTTGCAATCGCAGTGTGTAATGTATTATTGCCGAGTCTTATTAAACGGGAGTTTCCTAAACAAGTTGGTACGATGACAGGTGTTTATGCCATTTCCATGAATCTATGTGGCGCGATTGCTTCTGGTATTAGTATTCCTGTTGCAGTTGGATTAGGTTTGAAATGGCAAGGTGCGTTGGGATTCTGGAGTATTCTAAGCTTTGTATCCATAATTTTTTGGTTACCACAAATGAAATATCGGACGAAACAAACTTCTATTGATGGCAATAAGCAGGTGGTCAACAATCATGTGAATATATGGCGATCCCCGCTTGCTTGGCAAGTCACCTTGTTTATGGGGATACAATCTACAATATTTTATGTACTAATTGCATGGTTACCTGAAATCCTAAAACATCAAGACATCAGTTCTAGTCAATCGGGTTGGTTTCTCTCAGTTATGCAGCTGGCTCTACTTCCATTTACTTTTATCGTTCCTATCATTGCTGGGCGCATGTCTAGCCAACGTTCTTTAGTTGCCATTACATCGACTCTGCTTTTGATTGGAACACTAGGATTAATTTACGGGAGTCCCAGTATGATTCTTTTGTGGATCATTATACTCGGAATAGGAGGAGGTTTCGCTTTTAGTTTGTCCATGATGTTTTTCAGCTTACGTACAGTTAATGCACATCAGGCTGCAGAACTATCCGGTATGGCACAATCCATTGGATACCTGCTTGCCGCAATTGGCCCGGCATTAATCGGATATTTGCATGATGTAACAAACAGTTGGACCCTTCCACTCTTCATATTAGTTGGCGCATCTGTCTTACTCTTTATATTTGGTCTAGGTGCTTCTAGAAATCAATTCGTTGGCCCTACTAAATCATAAATTCATAATTTAAAGTAAAAGAATTGGGCGAGCAATGATTTGGGAATTTTAGATTCAGTCAAAAAAACACTCCTTTATTGGATTTTCCGAACCCAATAAAGGAGTGCTTTTTTGTATATCAAGCTCTTCTTAAATTACTGTTTCATTTACTTCTGCCAGATGTAATCGAGCTATAAGAAGCCATCTGGGCAGGCGTGATCCTATTATTCTAAGTCGGATTTTTCGATTTCACGAACAACTTTATTTCGAAATGATTGATGTTAGTTGTAAACAATGTTACTCTATCAACGGTAAACTCAAAATCTTATGCTCCTCAATACATCTATTAATAGTCACTATTTTAGTTATAAAGAAAGGTAACACTATGATAAAAGTTGATAACTTATCCTTCGCATTCCCGCAAAAAGAACTATATAAAAACATTTCATTTACGCTTGAAGAGGCACAACATTGCGCTTTTATAGGAACAAGTGGCAGTGGTAAAAGTACACTGATCGNNATGATCGATATACTGATGGATCCAGAAAAATATTTGTTCGAAGGCAAGCTAGAGATGGATCCAACCTGCAAAATTGGGTATGTAAGTCAGTTTTCGCAACTAGACAAATCTAAAGAAACAACCGTTTTTGAATATATAGGAGAAGAATTTATTAAGATCCAAAATGAAATAACAGCTATTCTCACTGAAATGGAAACATCATCAGATATTGATTCATTACTCGAAAAGTATCAATTAGCTCTAGATGCCTTTGATTTAATGGATGGAAATGATTTTGAAAGCAATATTAATAAGAAACTAAATTTAGCCAACCTTTTGAAGCTAAAAGATGCTAGGGTATCCGACCTAAGTGGTGGGGAATTCAAGCTTATTCAAGTGATGAAGGAAATGCTGACTAGTCCAGACTTAATGATTATGGATGAGCCCGATGTATTTTTAGATTTTGAAAACCTAAATGCACTTAAAAATCTTATTAATGCTCACAAAGGAATATTGCTAGTTGTTACGCATAACCGTTATCTATTGAATCATTGTTTTAACAAAATTATACACCTTGAAAACATGGAGATCCAAGAGTTCGATGGGCGATATATTGAGTATAACTTCTCATTACTTCAGACGAAAATTGAGTTACAAGAAATCGCAGTCGCTGAACAAGAAGAAATTGAGAGATACGATAACATTATTGATAATCTTAGAGCGATCGCAACCTATAATTCAGAAGCATCTAGAGGGAGAGCATTAAAAGCTAGGGTTAAGTTTCAAGAAAGATTGGAAGCGCGGAAAATTAAAGCGCCATTCGTTGATATTAAGCAACCGAA
>DOJM01000271.1:0-6812 GCA_003529225.1 Paenibacillus sp. | reverse complement strand
GAGATATCTTTAAAAATAATCATGATTCAATTGAAATAAATGCTGATATTAAAGTGGCTTATCTTTCTCAGCTTCAAGACGAAGTGCTAAAGGATTCTAATACCATACTAGAAGACTGCATCGATGCTGGGTTTGCAACTTATGACGAGATTAGAGCACATCTTTCAAACTATGGCGTTGAAGGAGAAATTCTTAATCAAAAGATAGAATCTTTATCTGGTGGCGAAAAAAATATACTGCAATTGGCAAAAGTTTCTGCTAGCAAAGCAAACTTATTGCTTCTTGATGAACCGACAAGCCATTTAGACACCTATACACAAATCGCACTGGAGAAAGCCATTGAAGAATATAAAGGTGCGATTCTCATGATTTCTCATGATTTCTATTCTGTAGTAAATGGTATGGATTATGTATTAATCATTGACGATAAGACGATTAGAAAAATGAGTATGCGAAAATTCAGAAAGATGATTTATGCCAGTCATTTTGATAAAGATTATTTAGAAAATGAACAAAATAAAAAAGCAGTTGAAATGAAAATAGAATTAGCTTTAAAAGACAATAATTTTGAACTTGCAAAAGGTATGGTTGACGAGCTAGAAGAGCTGTTTAAGCTGCTTTAAACTACAACCCTCTGGTGGGAAAATGTCTACAAAAAAGACACTGATGAATAAGATCTCAGTGTCTTTTTACTGCATTGATTTGTTGATAGTTCTTGCCGCGGACAGTGGCTCACTTATCATTAAAAATCTTTCCCAACACATTTTTTTCCATAAAAATTTGTTGGGGATCTCTCTGAGTGAGCAAATCCATAATTCTTTGTTGTTTATTCAACATGCCAACATCCCCCCTTATAGAACATTTGTTTTTGTATATGCATTATATACCGAGCATACGTTCTTTAAGCAGGAGATATTTTCTAACTAATCATTTTAAATTACTACCAAATTTATAATACAACGCAAATAACAAACGCCATTCCATATCAACGGTAGGCGTTTATTATTTGATATTTATGATAATTAATAAAAACTACTTTGCAAAATCAATGTGAATCTTAGCATCATTCTCTGTTTTTTCCCAATTCACTTTTGCCCCCAATGCTTCAGAAATAAATCTCAGATTTACATAAAAGATATTACTCGTAGGTTCAAGTGATGGTGCTTGATTTAATACAACTTTTTCTCCATTTAATAATGCATCATAAGAATTATTTGTTAACACTATAACTTTATTATCTTTTGATGCTGTCACAGTTTTTGTGTTATTATCCCATTCAATCGACATTCCATACTTTTCAAAAATGGGTCGCATAGGGACAAGAGTTGTTCCAAGATAAGTGACATTTGCATAAATGTCTAACTTTTCATCATTAATGTAAATGACTGGCTTGCTGCGTGAAGCGTTTACGCCAGTCCCTCCTAGCATTAACGTAATAACAGATGTAAGTAAGATTGCTTTAAAAACTACCTTCATACGATTCCTCCTTTAAATAATAATGGACAATAGACACAAAAGTATCTACTGTCCATTATTTTAATTGTAAATGTCACTATTTACAACAATTGTAATTACATTATTTCCACTGACAGTGACATTCGAATGATCGTTCAGTGGGCCTGATAATGCACTGCTAGAAATAGGTGTTCCGTCAACTTTGATATTTGAAAAAGTCGTTCTATTTTTTCCTGTATCAGTTTTAGACCAAACAGTTGATAACAGTTTCCATCTGCTTATTGAGGCAATATTCCAGCTTGCATTTGATTCCATTATTGTTATATTTGGTGTGTCTTGAAGAGAATAGCCCCCGAGTGTTGGACAAATAGATGTTCCATCAATTTTGATTCTTACTTTTCCATTATAATTGTACCAAAAATACATTAAGGGAGCTGTGCCAGGTTTATAACCATTTTTTGTTTGTACTTGATTATAGCTAGGATCGAAAGTAGCGCTTTGATATTGATCCCAACCTGTATTTGTCTCACTTACATAAGGACGATTTTTTTTCTTGAGAATTATTACTGGTTTCCATCCATAAGACGTAGCACTTGGCCCTAAATTATTATAAAGTTCCACACCCATGTCAGCTGCCCAAGAACCAATACCATCGGTAACAGTCGTAGTATATTCAAATCCACCATAGTTAAAAGCAATATGATTCGGTCTATCCAGACTCACTATATTACTGTCCGCTAATGGTAGTTGCATTAGTGCCATAAGATAGCTACCAGTAGTATTAACATTCATTCTACCGCCTACGCCATCCCCAATAAATCCAGCTCTAGGAGCGACGTTAATACTGTTAGCCTCATTAAATTCATTAACATTTCCCGCTAGAAGACTTTCCACATTAGTATCTGTCTTATCTACTACCCATAATTCTGGGGCAGCATTAGCCGACTCTTCATAAAAATAAGTATATTGTTCATCGAAAGTAATGTAATCATAAGTAGTTTGGTCAGTACTTTTTGCAAAAGCTACTTTACTATCTCTTTCTTCTTCAACAGCATTTTTAGCAATTTGTAGTACGGCAGCAAGTTGATAATCGGCAACCTTTTGAGTCTCTTGATGCACCACATTAATCTCTGCCAACTCCAGACTTGAAGTTGGTAATGTGTCGTCAGCAAAAGCTGAAACAGGGAAAACCGCAAAACTTGAAATAAGAAGACTAGTTAATATTTTTTTACTGTAATTCATATAATTACCTCCTTTTGGAATGAGATAATTGTATGTCACATCAGATAAATAAAATAGAATATATTTCCTTGTAATATTTTGTATTTTTGACTATAATAATGCGATTTTCGCTATATTATTTCATAATATATATTATTATCTAATAGTCAAAATATAAAATCCCTAAATTATTTTCTTAATTCGCTATATAATAAAAGCCCAATTTCATCGTAAAGAAATCAGTGAAATCAGAGCTACTTTGCAGATTACTTCGGGTGAAAACTCAGCAGATATTTTGAATCATTAAGTGGTTTTATCGCAATCTCGCTTCCTCTATAAGAAACAGTGCTTAAATAATCAATCCATTAAACTCTTCTTGACATATCCCCTTTTTCTGTCCTCTTACAGTTTTTATTTGTGAGATATTCTCAACAGGATTTTTAAATAATTCTCCTTATTCACATCATGCTGATTCTTTAAGAAATAACTTTAAAAATTGTTCATAAGAGTTAATGGTCTTACGTGATAAATTCTTGTTTTGACAATCTAAAAAGTCTTCTAAGAAAAACTCCAAATCCGATAACTCCATACAAATCCTCCATCTCTTTTCCTACAAAAACAAAACCCAATAAACCAAAAAGGTTTATCGGGTGAGATGGAAAAAGTTTATCGGTTTCAAAACAAGTTTATCGGCTTTTATATACTGACTGTAAGTCGCTTCCAGCAACCCACAATCCCTTACCACGCACTGCCCCTAACCCTTTCAACTAACCTTATGCTCAATCCGCAGTTTGTCTGCTACCATGGCAATAAATTCTGAGTTAGTAGGCTTAGATTTGGAGATATTAATGGTGTAGCCGAATAAATGGCTGATGGAATCAATGTTGCCACGGGTCCAAGCGACTTCAATTGCATGGCGAATGGCACGTTCAACGCGTGAAGGCGTGGTCTTGAATTTCTCTGCTATGGCTGGATAGAGTGTTTTTGTAATCGCACCAAGGATCTCGATATTGTTATATACCATGGTGATCGCTTCGCGCAGGTACTGATAGCCCTTGATATGTGCTGGAACACCGATTTCATGGATGATCGAAGTAATGTTAGCATCAAGATTCTTGCCCTTCGTAAGCGGCACTACATTCGATCTGGACGTCGACGAATAGTTGTACATGTTAGAGGATGAGCTCATGCTGCCTTGGACCCCTACAAGCTGACGTACACGATTTGCCAGGACCTCCATATCGAACGGTTTCAAAATATAATAGGATGCACCAAGCTGTACAGCTCTTTGAGTGATGTTCTCCTGACCAAAAGCGGTCAGCATGATGATCTTCGGTTGAGGATTCAGATCCATATCACGCAGACGTTCCAAGACACCCAGACCGTCTAAATGTGGCATGATGATATCAAGAATAAGGACATCGGGAACTTTGCGTGCTTCGCTTAGCATTTGAAGCACTTCTTCACCATTGTAGGCGATACCCGTTACCGTCATATCTTCTTGTTCAGAAATGTATTCGGAAAGCAAATTCGTAAACTCCCTGTTATCATCGGCCAACAAAACTTCAATATTCTGCACTGGCTGCTTCCTCCTTAATTATATCTGCTATTCGAAAATAACATTTTTTTCTTGTCTCTTAACATTTTCGACATGGAGATTGAATTCCCTTCTGTCGAAAATTATTTTTCTTTATTTTTTTTCTGGCATGGATTATAATTAAATATTTTATTTCAAAGTTCGATGATCTTCGTAATCCTTCGACAAAAAAATCTTAAGGCTAAACCGCCTTAAGATTTAATGGATACCTATTCTCCTGTAGGGTTACACCAGAATCCTTAAGCATCCATTCGATGAAGCAACCGTAGCCGGACTTAGGATCATTTACAAACACNNTTTTGAACGATTGGACTTCCGCTCATCCCTTGAACTATACCACCTGTCTTATCGATCAGTCGCGGATCTGTGATACGAATGACCATACCCTTTGTCGCCGGCGTCTGCTGATGTGCCACATGAATGATCTCAACCTTAAATCGTTCTACCTGCTGCCCATCTACAACGGTAAGAATTTCAGCTGGACCTTCCTTGACTTGATTGCTCATTGCCACAGGAATAGGTTCATTATAAAGACTATGCTCGGGATTACGACTCATTTTACCGAAGATGCCAAAATCTGTGTTACTCTCCACGTTACCAAGCACTTGGCTTTCTTTTAAGAAATGGGCTCNNCCTGGCTTTTAGAAATCGAAGTTACACTGGACTGAACAATATGACCGCTGCCAACAACAATTGGTGTTCCTGTATTCATGTCCGTAATCACATGTCCTAAAGCTCCATAAACCCCCTGTTTCGGGGCATAAAAAGTTAACGTGCCGACACCCGCTGCAGAATCTCGAATGTACAGGCCTAACCTCCAGACTTTGTCATTAATATCATACGCGGGTTTCAGCTTGGCTGTATGCTCTTTCCCAGCGCGTTTAAAGACAATCGTCAGAGAATTATTCGCTTTTCCAGCACGATCCACAAGCTTGGCCACCTTAGATAACTCGTCCAACTTCTCTCCATCAATGGAGATCATCAAATCACCTGGCACCAAACCGCTGATCTCACCTGGGGAAAGCTTGGATTTCTCGGATACTTCAATCAGATGATGTCCTACAACCAGTACACCTGCTGATTTCACCTTTACTCCGATCGTTTGACCTCCCGGGATCACCTTCAGTTCCGGTTTCATTCCGTGCGCAGTCACCTTGGCAGGTTCACTGTTCAGTGGTGCGGCAAAACTTTGGTGGGTTCCCGTTATGCCCGATAAACTAAGAAAGAAGGCAAATAAAAGGCCTGGCATTAACTTCCTGAGGTTAGGCTTCAATGGCTGTCACGCTCCCTTTTGCTTCTTTCGCTTGACGAAAAAGGTGGTCGCCAATTGCGTACCTATAAGATAACCTTGCCCCCAGGCTTTTATTACTGTCAATCATTGTTCCGCTTAGCTTGTTGCGGCCTTACTTGCCTCGGCCAAATTAAGCATTTCCTGCGAGTGGTGCAATGTTTTTTCGGTAATTNNATTCGGGCCAGCTCCATTACACGTCCATCATTCGAGAGTGATTCCACTTCTGTCATGGTTCTTCCGTCCTCAACCTTTTTGCGGATTAAGTACTGATGATCAGCCATACAAGCCACCTGCGGTAAGTGCGTAATGGAGAACACCTGACAAGTGGAGGATAGCTTATACAGTTTATCTGCGATCGATTGAGCAGCCCGTCCACTCACACCGGTATCTACCTCATCAAAAATCAGAACTGGAATCGCATCATGACGCGCAAAAATACTCTTCATTGCCAACATAATTCGCGACAACTCACCACCCGAGGCAATTTTGCCAAGAGGTCTTAGAGGCTCGCCAGGGTTAGGGGAAATCATAAATTCCGCACTGTCGATCCCTTGTCTTGTAAGACGAATACGCCGACCCTTATATTCAACGCCACGTGGGTCCTCCAGCGTATCTAATTTAACCTGTAGCGAGGTTCTTTCCATCTGAAGATCTTTAAGCTCACTTTCCACTTGCGTGGCCAAATCAGACGCACAAAGCTTCCGTGCTTCACTTAATTCAGCAGCTGCTTCCATCAATACAGAAAGCAATGCATCGCGTTTGGTCGTCAGCTTCTCCAGATATTCATCTTTATTCTCAAGCAGATCGGTTTCCCGATGGATTTGTTCATAATAAGCCAGAATCTGTTCTACACTATCTCCGTATTTACGGCGGAGTCCGGTAATTAAATCCAGACGATTCTCGATTTCCTCGAGTCGCTGTGGGTTAAACTCGATCTCTTCGCGGTAATCACGAAGCTGAAATGCAGCATTNNCTAGCATCCTCCAGCTGATAATAAGAGGACTGCAACTGCTCAAGTACGGATTTAAGACCCTTTTCATCGTAACGAACCGCATCCTCGAGTCTCGAAATAACATTCCCAATAGATTCTAATCCTTGTCTATCGTAAAGGAGTTCATATGCACCGGATACGGAATCCATCATTTTCTCACTGTGGGATAGTTTGACCCGTTCTTCAGCAAGTAATTCATCTTCTCCCGGTTTTAATGCGGCAGATGAAATTTCTTCTAACTGAAAACGGTATAAATC
>DOJM01000267.1:1343-4729 GCA_003529225.1 Paenibacillus sp. | reverse complement strand
AATAACTACTGCTGTAAAGGAGAACGACTGATGAATGCAACGACCGTACGCGTGGGCAAACTGGCACGCCATCTATTTTTTGCAGCTATTGCACTGATCATGGCCTTCCCCTTCTATTGGATGGTCACCAGCGCCTTAAAAACCAATGATGAAATCTGGCAGTCTCCGCCCACGATCTGGCCTAAGGAACCGCTGTGGAGTAATTTTTCAGCCGCCTGGCACGAAGCCCCTTTTTTCAGATATATGGGCAATAGCGTATTTGTCGCCGTGTCGATTGTTATTTTACAAGTGATAAATTCCGGCATGATGGCTTATGCACTTACGCATATGAAGTTTCGCTTCAGAGCGCTGTTCGCAGGGGTCATTCTTTTCGGCTATATGGTTCCTGCCACCGCCGTTTATCTCCCTGGATATCTCGTATTGTCCCAGCTTCATCTACTGGATTCATATGCCGGATTAATTCTATCCAACTGTGTAAGTGTCTTCTCGATCTTTCTAATCCGGCAAGCCTTCCTTCAGGTTCCCCATGAGCTGGTGGAGGCTGGAGAAGTGGATGGTTCCTCACATATGCGGATTCTCTGGACCATTCTTGTCCCCATTACACGTTCTTCCTTTGCTGTGCTAGCCCTGATCACCTTCATTGATCAGTACAATAACTATTTCTGGCCGATGCTGATCACCAAAGACCCTAATCTACAGCTAGTCTCGGCGGGACTGCGTAGTTTCTTCACTCAAGGAGGTGCTTACGGATTGAAATGGCCGCTGATCATGGCCGCTAGTGCATTCACCATCGCCCCGTTGCTGCTAGTATTTCTACTAGCTCAGAAAACGATCATGCAAAGTGTCAACATGACCGCTGGTTCCAGCAAAGGATAAGCTAACAATTCTATTTTAATAAGAGGAGAATGATGATGAACGTATTGAAGAGACTGACCACCCTATCTTTGGTTGCCGGATTTACAATGTTAACAGCTTGCGGAGGAAATACGAGTACGGGTAATGTTACAGCGGCGAATGGAGCTTCTTCCTCCCCATCCGCAGAGGCTGCACCCACACAAAATGCACCGGTGACAATCGAATTCTGGTATGGTCTCGGCGGCAAGCTTNNGGTGAGAATATGGAGGCACTGATTCAGAAATTTAACGCCTCTCAGCAAGAGGTCATTGTCAAAGGTATCACGCAGGCAGACTACACCGAAACCGAGCAGAAGCTGCAAGCGGCGATTGCTACAGGCAAAGTGCCTGCTGCTGCTCTCTCCTCAAATGTAGATTGGGCCCGTAAAGGATATTTCGCTCCGATAGATGAGCTTATGGCATTGCAGCCAGATTTTAATAAAGAGGATTTTGTCCAAACCTTTCTAAATCAGGGCCAGGTTGATGGTAAGCAATACTTCCTGCCGATGTATGGAACAACGCAGGTTATGTACTATCGCAAGGATACTTTTGAGAAGAATGGAATTGATGCGAGCACACTAAAGACTTGGGAAGATCTAGCTGCCGCAGCTGCAAAAATGACAGTGAAGGACGGCGGTAAAACCACCTTCTTCGGTTGGGAGCCTATGTGGGGTTCAGGGAACATGATTGATGCCGTGCTCAGCAAAGGAGGCACTATCCTTAGTGAGGATGGTAAACAAGTTATGATCGACTCTAAAGAGTGGATCGAAACCTGGGATTTGTTCCGCAAGTGGATTCACGAGGATAAGATCATGCGGATTCATTCTGGGGGTCAAGGCTGGGAGTATTGGTACAAGACAATTGATGATGTAATGAAGGGTCAATCCGCAGGCTACACCGGCTCCAGTGGCGATCAGGGCGATCTCGACTTTAGCATTGTTTCCGCTATGGAGCAACCAGGCTGGGCAGGGATTGGTGAGGGAAAACCCGTAGCCCAAGCGCTGATGGCCGGCATTCTATCTAAAGCTAGCGACAGTGAGAAACAAGCGGCTATGAAATGGCTAACCTACTTCACAAATGCTGAGAACACAGCCTTCTGGTCGATTAATACTGGATATATTTCGGTGCGCCAATCCGCATTGCAAGACCCGGCGTTTGTGGCATTCAGCGAAAGCAATCCACAGATTAAGGTTCCGTTGATGCAAGCTTCCCATGGTTCTGCACCTTTCCAAGACCCTACTGGCGGCAAAATCAACGATGCGCTGAAAATCGCCGCTGATAAGGTGCAAATTGAGAATATTCCTGCAGCACAAGCACTTAAGGAAGCACAGGAAACGGCGCAAGCAGCGCTTGATAAATTAAAATAAAGGCGGTGAAGTTCATGTCTGAGCTCATCACGCCACAAGGCAGATACGCTGTAGCAGCTATTCTATTCGACAAGGATGGTACGCTGCTCCAGTTCGTATCCCTCTGGGGCAGCTGGGGCGAATGTTTGTTAGAGAGATTCACGAAGGATATGAAGCAAAGAGGACTACAGATTCCAGAAGAACAGCTCCCTGCATTAATGGGAACTATACACAATGCCCAAGGAAGCATTACCGATTATGATCGCANNGACTATGCGTGATCTCTATGCCATCCTGTCATGGCAGGGTTATCTGCAAGGTTTATCTTGGGCGGAGTCCATGGAGCTTGTTCATCAGTGCCGTCTGGAAGCGGATGTTATGTTGGAAGAGAAACGCCCCGTTCATTCGCTGCCGGGACTTCATCGTTTTCTTGATGAGTGTGTGAGTGCTGGCATCCCTCTCGCCGTGGTGACCGCAGATGAAACAGATGCTGCAGAGAAACATCTCCAATGGCTAGGCATACGGCATTATTTCACCGAGGTAATTGGAACAGACCTTGTGGATCAGGGTAAACCATTCCCCGACATGGTACAGCTTGCCTGCGAAAGGTTGGCCGTTGAACCCGCGCACACAGCTGTTATCGGTGATACTAATGGGGATATGCGAATGGCTAAAGCAGCGGGCGTTCAGGTAGCCATAGGTATCACTGAAAATGAAGACACTATTGCTTTGACGCATATTCTCCCGGATGCAGATCTCATTGTGCGATCTTACGCTGAACTCAGCATCGAGGTTACTTCCCTGTGAGAATAGAAGGAATATGGGCATGGATGTTTCTGACGCTAGCTATTGTGTTCGAGCTCTCAGGGACCATCTCGATGAAAATATCTCAGGGGTTCACTCAGCTCTGGCCTTCCGTGCTCATGTTCCTGTTCTATGGAGCCAGCTTCACCTCCCTGAATTATGCCCTCACTTCTATTAAGGTAGGCGTTGCATATGCGATATGGTCAGGTGCGGGAATCATCCTGATTTCCTTCATAGGAGCCCTGTTTTTTGAAGAAAAGCTGACCCTATCCTCACTACTATGGATAGCCGTTATCATTACTGGGATCATAGGACTGTACATTAGCGGCAAGACGCATTAGCG
>DOJM01000267.1:324-1337 GCA_003529225.1 Paenibacillus sp. | reverse complement strand
GAGGATGCCTAAACATGAGTACGAACACATCACCTGAAGATAAACCAGTTATCACCTTTCAGATCATCACGGATACGCATGTCACCGCTAACCGAAATCATGAGTACAATCTTAATTTTGAGCTGGCGCTCCGTGATATAGCCGCACATGGAGAAGGTAGCAGCGGGATTATGCATATCGGTGATGTCACAGACCACGGGTTTTCTGCTGAATATAAAGAAATGCTTCGTATCATTAATCAACATAAGGCTGACTTGCCCGATATTACTTTCACTTTAGGTAATCATGATGTAGGCCTCGGGATATGGAAGTCTCGCTTAGGAATGTATACGTCACAGACTGGAATGTCTGGACCCTATCATGATCACTGGATTAATGGCTATCATTTTATTTTTCTGGGTACAGAAAAAGGATTACCTAAATTCTGTCATCTTTCCTCTAAACAGCTTGATTGGCTGGAGCATAAGCTTGGGGAGCAATCTTCACCGGATCAGCCAATCTTTCTATTCCTGCATCAACCGCTTAAAGATACCGTAGCCGGATCGCTAGAATCACAAGATTGGTATGGCGTCACGCAAGATAAGGAATTAAAAGAGATTCTTTCGAGACACCCCCAGACTTTGTTATTCACTGGTCACACCCATTGGGAGCTGGAGGTAGACAACACTATGCACCCTGGCCATGGAGAGATGGCAACGATGTTTAATGCTGCTTCTGTCGCCTACCTTTGGACAAACGAAGATAAGCATAAGACAGGCAGCCAAGGCTTCTATGTGGAAGTATTTAGAGATAAAGTGCATATCCGGGGCAGAGACTTTAAGACAGGAACCTGGATTGAAGCTGCACAATATGAGGTTGCTTATACAGCAGTAAACGTATAATGAAACTCCCCGCAGCAAGCTGCGGGGAGTTTCATTTTGTGAATTACGCGCAGAAGGATTAGCCGCACCGCCACGTTCTGCGTTATTCATCCCATGCTTCTAACAGCTTCGGAATGCCTTCTACAAGAAGTT
>DOJM01000267.1:0-235 GCA_003529225.1 Paenibacillus sp. | reverse complement strand
TTCCCGGGTTGTTTTTCGTATAAGCGTTGCAACAGCTCCTCGGTATGACCAATCCATTTCTTATACTTAACTTTCAATTGATTGGAGATTTCCCCGTTCCCGAGTATCGCTTCCTGGGCAAGATAGAACTGCATTCGATTGTCATCTATTTTGTTAAAACGATCTTTCACATTCTCGCTGATTTTCTCGATAACTTCCCGGCGGCTATACTTCCCTTGCTGTACCTCCTCGTCAA
>DOJM01000605.1:6581-6934 GCA_003529225.1 Paenibacillus sp. | reverse complement strand
CAAGCTGACCATAGGGTTCAATTTTTCCTTTCTCAATTTTGTTGCAGATCACATTAACAGTAAAAACAATGGCTAGAAAAAGCGCTATGGCTATGACTATAACTCCTATTGCTTTCAGTAAAAAGAAAAAAGTCTTTTTCATCAAGTAATTCCCGCTCCCCACATATTTATATCTTCTCTTCTGTTCATTTCATTCTAACAATCCAGTCTTAGATCCTGTGAAACACAAGTTTAAGTGAACCTTAAATTTCAGCACCAGCTAACGAAATCAAATTATGCTTCCGTTAAGATAACTTTTTAAATATGATTCCTCTTTCGTCCATTGGAAATCATAAAAAAACACCTTTAGATAT
>DOJM01000605.1:2771-6570 GCA_003529225.1 Paenibacillus sp. | reverse complement strand
AGGTGTAAGTTCACTTCACTAGTTAAACACTAGTTAAACATTAGTTCAAAGTTTCTTTACGCGATAAACGAATCTTTTCAGGCGTAACATCATTTCCCTCAGGATCTACAATCGTCACTCCCGATAGACTGTTACGAACTTGTCCACGAATTTCACGTAGATAATCTTCACGCAAAGCGATCTGCTCCACCCATTCACTTTTTGTCAGACCTTCTTCACGTTCTTTCCTGGCTAGTTCATTAATACGAGTCAAACTGGTAATCATCTATGTTCCTCTTTTCTAAGTTTTGATTAGCTTGCTAATAAATTACCAACCATCTGCTTCATAAGCCTTCTTAATAATAAACGTTCTTCGGGTAGAATTCCTGTTAATAATTTATCCAGTTGCTTATTCCATATACGTTCCACAGGTTCACAAAGATTACGTTNNTCTTCAGGATCTCTTTTTCGAACAACAAACCCATGACTCTCAAGTGATTTCACCATATTCGTAATAGTTGGAGGCTCACAATTCAGACTTTCGCTTAACTGGATCTGTGTCATTCCATCTGATCTCCATAACCGGCATAATAACTGTTCTTGGCCCACATGAAGATTAAATTCTCTAAGCAATGCTGCATAATCTCTACGCATTTCCGCTGAAATTCTGTCCAGTAGTTCTCTTATCTCATTTTCAATCACAGCTTGTTCCCCCGAACCACCTTACAAATTAATTAGCAAGCTAATTATATCATGTTTTTAAGAGGATTTCAAAGGTGGACGATCTTTAGATATCACCCACCAACGAATCCTCTTTAGGTTGGTACTTCATCGTATAGAAATGGTCTTCAACTACTGTTTCTCGGGAGTCTCACTTCAAAGATTGTCCGCACCACACTGCTTTGCACTGATACGGTTCCATTATGCTGCTCTACTATATTTTTAGTAATAAACAAGCCAAGTCCCGTACTTCCCGTTGGATGTGTTCGTGCACGATCACCCGTGTAAAACATATCAAAAATACGTGGCAGTTCTTCCGGCTCAATACAATTTCCATAGTTGATCACTTCAATGACTACCTCGTTAGCGTCCAAGTAACCGTGAATATCAATAAATTGACCATCGCTTCCGTATCGGGCTGCATTCATAAGAAGGTTCTCAAATACACGTGCTAACAATTCCCCGTCGCCGTATATCATCAGATGTTGTGCCATATCCATTCTGGAGATTAGACCATTTTTCTCAAAGACTGGATATAATTCTTCATTTAATTGTAAGAGAAGCTCACCGAGATCAATCGAGGATCTCTCAAGCTTAAGCTTGCCATAATTCATTCTTGTAATTTCAAACAGCTCATCGATTAATTTTTCTAAACGTTGAGATTTGGTATAAGCAATCGTCGTGTAATGCCTGGTCTGNNGGAGTTAATTGATTGTCTTTCAAAATAAAATCCAAATAGCCAATAACCGAGGTTAGGGGTGTACGCAAATCATGCGCCAGATTCAACACGAGTTGATCTTTACTGCTCTCGGCAATGTCTCCCCGCTCAATGGCTTCTTGCATATTCTCAATGGCTAGATTGAGATCATGACCAATCATCCCAAATTCATCTTTGGAGGGTATATCTACTCGTTCGGAGAAATCACCTGACGCTAGCTGATGAATCCCCTTTGATATTTCTTTGAAGTATTTTGCATACGGCTTAGTGAATAAGAAGAAGAATAGAATGGCTAGTGGTATAAAGATAATTAAAAATGTATTCACATCTCCAATATCTCTTATTACATAGCGAATTTTGGTTAGTGGATTCTCAAACTTCACCTCAGAGTGATAATATCGCTGGAGCGCCTTATAGATTAAAAAGGTTATCCCACCGGATACTAGCATACTGGCCATCAGCAGCATAATCATTTTTGTACGAAAACTATAAATCATTTTAGGCATTGGATGTATACCCTTCCCCTACAGTATTTATCTTTGTAGTGATAATGGTATATGAATTCAATCTAAATCTCAAATTATTAATATCACAGATCCTTTTTCTCATAGATCCGCAATGAAATGAGATAAGAACAGCTGAGTAAAAACACGTAAGCGAGTCCTAGTATGATATAAGGAATAAAGCTAGACTTCACGCCAAAGCTCTGCATGTTCTCTAGGTTAGGAAACCATTGAAGCAAACTACCGATCACATTCGGACCAACCATTATAATCATCATAAAAACGAGATTAACCACTTGCGTTCNNCCCCTAACCAGTAATGAATCGGTAAATAAAGCATAGCGAGGAGTGGGAATATAGATATCGCAATACCAACCTCTTGCCAAAAATGAGGGGTTACCTCTTTACCTGTCATGATAATCAGGAGATAGGTNNTGGCACGGACAAGCTCTTGTCTCCGCACAGGGAGATTAACGAGAAACCGTTGCGTCATCTGCTGAGTATCCATAGAACAGGAGCTAATCAACAACAGCATGGGTGGCATTACCGTAAATAAACTGAAGCTATGATAGTTCGAGTAAGCTATAAAAATAAAGAAAGGGATGAGCAACATCAGAAATTTACGCAAAAGAATGAAGTCTTTTTGAATAAGATACAATGAATGATACACTATAATTCCTCCTTAGCTTATAACTCTTCCCTGCAAAACAATCGTAGTGAAATCTTATATGAGAAGTACAAGATGAATAGATAAACGATCCCTATCAAACCTATCTGCACCAGATGATCTTGCAGCTTTAAATGGGTTATTTTTGAGAAAACTGATGAATGTGAGAGTGAAGACCCAGCGTTTATGGTGGTTATCGTTATAACTACATTAAAGAAGATATTGAAGTAATAGTTTTTGTAACCAAGCCAATAATGAATCGGCAGATAAATAGACGCAGTCAAAGGAATCATAAGTAACGTTAAAGATACCCCTATCCAATACACTGGGCTAATGGAATATCCAAATGAAAAGGAAATTAGAAACAAAGCTAAAGAGCAAACCAAACCGATGAAAATATAAGGAATCAGTGATAAGTATTTAGCCAAGACCATCTCTTGCCGACTTACTGGCAGTCCTATAACAAACTTTGTGTTGTTATTCTGTGCATCCATTGAACAGGAGTATACGAGCAATAGTAAAGATTGAAATGTAGCAAACATACTGGAGCTATCCAATTGTACATATGCGACAAACAAAATACTCAAGAGAAATAAAGGAATAAAATTCCGCAGGAGAATAATGTCTTTCCGAATTAACAACAAAAGATTAGACATACAAAGCGTTTCTCTTTACCGTAAAATACATGATTTCTTCCAGGGTAGGTATTTCGCATATCGCTTGATCTCTAAAATACTGCGCCTCCTCAGAATTGTGGTTAAGAAGCCCCTCAAAACCAAGTGCTGTCTCTCTAATCCCAATGAAACACTTCCGCACATCTCGATCAAGCAACTCCTTGTTGCCTTTTACTAGCATATATTTATTAGGTAGAGATTCTTTCATCTCATTAAAAACTAGCCGCCCCTCATTCACAAAAACAATATAATCCGCTATTCGATCCAAATCAGTCGTGTTATGTGTGGAAAAAAGAATAGATTTCTTCTCATCCTGGATATGCTCACTAAGCAGATCAAGCAGTTCTCTTCGGAATATGGGATCAAGACCTGCAGTAGGTTCGTCCATGATGAGCAGATCTGCACCGTGTGATAAAGCAATGGCGAGCGAATACTTCATTTTCATCCCTTTAGAGAGCTCCTTAATCTTTTTCCGCGGGGAAAGCTTGAACATCTCTATGTATTTCCTATAAGTCTCTTTATCCCACTGACTATAAAA
>DOJM01000605.1:2431-2672 GCA_003529225.1 Paenibacillus sp. | reverse complement strand
TCCCTGCCCCATTGGGTCCTATTAGTCCCGTTATATATCCTTCCTTGATGCCGAACGTAAGTTCGCATAGGCTAAAATGGCCATATTTTTTAGATATTTGATTCAATTGTATGACATCGTTCATTCTGTTTCCTCCTCATACAGCAATTTCAACATCTCACTGAACTCTGCAAAATCAATCCCTAACATTTTACTCTCGTCGATAATCTCCTTCATTTTGTTCTCCATAATCCGCAGCCGC
>DOJM01000605.1:1924-2209 GCA_003529225.1 Paenibacillus sp. | reverse complement strand
CACAAAACAAGCCGATTCCTATGAACTCAGGGTCAGCTTGCTTGGCATTCAGCATATATAATCATCATCATATCAATCCAGCACTTCTTAAAAAGCGACTTACAATATCTATCTGATAGCGAATACGAAGGTCACGATCAAGACTCCAGCAGGTTTCCACAGTAAATGCTTTCGCTCCTATGATACGGGAGACGGCTGCTCGTGACGAGCCGGGGCGCTCTCGTAAACGAATATTAAAATGATAAGAAGGTTTAGCGATTGTACGATTAATGTCTTTTATGATAC
>DOJM01000605.1:0-1784 GCA_003529225.1 Paenibacillus sp. | reverse complement strand
CGCCTCGAACTCGTTTGCGATTAGCTTTTTGATTCATGAGGGGAATAATAATAAGCGTACCACGGTAAATATATAGTTCTCCTTGACTTAAATGATTTACGATGTTTTTCGCCGCACGAATGCTTGCCGTTTCATTTCCGTGTATGCCGGACACCACCATAAACACAGGACCAGGGAGCCCACCACTGATCACGTAATAAGGGGTGGCATGGGATGTGGACGATGCTAAGGTATAATTCTCAATGATCATCATGCCTCACCTCNNCCCAGTTGTCCTAGACAGATAAGCAAAAAAGCCTGACTTCTCAGGCTTTAGACTTTAGAATTTTAGAAATATGCAATTTATTTATACGCGGGCAGCCAATCTCCATGGGCCGTGATCAGCTCATCACACATATTCGTAATGTCATCCATCGACAGTTCGGCGGCAGTGTGCGGATCGAGCATAGCTGCGTGATAAATATGCTCTCTCTTATGAGTAATCGCTGCTTCGATTGTTAACAATTGTGTATTAATGTTCGTACGATTCAGTGCGGCACACTGCGGAGGCAGATCTCCCACGAAGGTTGGAGTGACGCCACTACGGTCTACAAGGCACGGAACTTCTACACATGCTTCTTTCGGAAGATTGGTGATAAGACCTGTATTCATAACATTACCACCAATTTTGAAAGGTACATTCGTTTCGATGGCTTCCATAATGTAGGACGCATATTCATGCGAACGTTCATGTACAAGCTCTTTGTTATTTACTAATTCTTCACGCATTTTCTGCCACCGTTCAATTTGTTCTACACAGCGGCGTGGGTACTCGTCGAGTGGAATTTGAAAGCGTTCGATGAGCTCAGGATAATTACGTTTGATAAAATAAGGATGATACTCTGCGTTATGTTCTGAAGACTCCGTAATGTAGTATCCAAATTTAAGCATCATTTCATAACGAACCATGTCCCCGTGATGTTCTTTCTGCTTCTCAGCAGCGCGGCGTTTGATTTCCGGATATAAGTCCTCTCCGTCCTTCGTAACCTCGAGTAGCCAAGCCATATGGTTAATACCGGCAATCTTAGCCTGTACACCTGTCTGATCCATTTCCAGATGCTCGAATAAGCCTGGAATACAATGCTGTACGCTATGACATAATCCAACGGTCTTCACATCACCATAAGTGTTCATCACATTCGTCAATACGGCCATTGGATTCGTATAGTTCATAAAGAGTGCATCTGGACAAACCTCTCTCACATCTGCAGCAAAATCAAGCATGACAGGAATCGTACGTAAGTTGCGGAAAATGCCACCGATACCAACCGTATCCGCAATCGTCTGACGTAAGCCATATTTCTTCGGAATTTCAAAGTCTGTAATGGTACAAGGATCATAACCCCCGACCTGAATCGCATTAATCACATATTTAGCTCCACGTAAAGCTTCCTTACGATCCGTATAGGATTTCACAATACAAGTANNTGCCACTACTTGCTTTTATATTAGTCAGCATATTCTCGGAATCTTTTAGGCGCTGAAGATCAATATCATATAGGGCAAGCTCAAAGCCTTGAAGTGCTGGAGTTCTCATGCAATCTCCTAAAACGTTCTTTGCAAATACAGTACTACCCGCTCCGATAAATGTAATTTTGGACATGTGAAATATTCCTCCTTAAATAGTGAGTTCTACGGTCACGACATCGCTAACGATTCAGGAAATCTCGATGAATTTTCCTTATAAACACTAGAATGTCAGAGGGTATCCGTCTCTCTCTTCCCTATTCACTATAAATGAGAGC
>DOJM01000608.1:298-2803 GCA_003529225.1 Paenibacillus sp. | reverse complement strand
CCGTTCCTTGGGCAAAAAGCTCTGGTATTCTGCTCGGCGGACAATCCAAGATTACCATCATTAACAGCATGGATACCGCTGTCTACGGCGAAACGTTCGATCCTATCGAAACGGAGCTTCTATTGTCCTCACAACGTGAGAAGGTGCCTATTCTTACAGATCAATTCGAGCTGATTCAACGCATTATTGAAGGTGGAGTCCCTGTTCAAGTATACGACATTGACGATTTCGATTTTGCTATGGAGGAAGAAACGTTTCGCAATTCGCACTGATTATATCAACACTGGAAAAAGCCCTGCCTTTTGGCAAGGGCTTTTCAAATTAGTAAAAAAAAACAAAATTAAGACATTTAAACCTGTACTCCGCCAGGCACCGATTTGGCTTCATACTTATATTCAATGTCATCGTCTGCCTCAGAATATACAATAGTTAAGCCGAAGCCTTCCATATACCATAAGTCTTGCTCTTCCATGTAAAACACAATACCGTCTTGTTCAACTTGTATTGCCGGACGTCCAGGTGCCTCCGTCCCGATACCCAGTGAGAAACCAGGGTGAAGTCCACCTCCCGAGCTATAGCNNATAGCGGGGAAATAAACGAATATAGTCTCCATTCTTAAGATCCAGTTCTCTTTTAAACCAAGCTGCCGCTGCTTGACTAATTTCCATGTTCATCTCTCTCAGCTCCTTTGTTTAGTCTAATCATACTGAAAATGAATCGATATTCAAACACCTTTATACAATTAATGTTTTCCCAAGCTCTTCAAAAATTAATTTGACAACTTTGCGAAGCGAGTGATAAACTCTGAACATAACTTACCGTCTACTAGTTATTACCAAAAGTTATTATTAAATCAATGAAAGGGGTGAGCGCGGTGTTTACGAAGTTACAGCCATATCAAATTACTATTGTTGGAATTTCCAATCAACCGAATACCGAAGCAGCCCAAGTGGTGAAACCATCCTGAAGTTCCTTGCGAGTGTAATTGATCGCATAACTTTAGTTCTTGAAGGTCTCTCACATGCCTGGTGCTGTATAGCACCGTGCGCATGATAGCTGTAAATTACAGGCATATCGTCCGTTTTCGGATGATATGCCTTTTTTGTCGGTTGTCATCTTTGAAGGACGACAACGTCGTTTTTTCTTGGCTGTTGAGATAACCACTTGCGCTTTTTTCCAACATCACCGCTAGTACTTTAACTCGAAAGGAAGGGATTTACTTGTTCTCCGTTCTCCGTAATCTCGGCTGGTTCTTTCGCCGAGAAAAAAGGCGTTACCTGATTGGCCTTATCTTACTTATTGGTGTAGGTGTTCTTGAATTATTCCCCCCACGTCTGCTAGGCAATGCCATTGACGACATAGTACGCGGTTCTATTACTACAGCATCGTTAACCAAGTATATCGGTATGATCCTCATTTTGCTGCTAGTCATTTATTGGNNACAAATTATTCGGAGGCTCTAACCTCGTAGAGCGCCTGCTGCGCTCGAGATTTATGAATCATTTGATGACCATGACCCCGTCGTTTTTCGAACGCAATAGAACCGGCGACCTGATGGCGCGGGCAACCAATGATATCAGAGCTGTCTCAGCTACCGTTGGATTCGGAATGCTCACCCTGGTGGATTCTACAATTTACCTTACTGTCGTACTATTCGCGATGGGTTTTCTTGTCAGCTGGAAGCTGACTCTTGCAGCTGTCTTACCATTACCACTAATTGCAATAGCTATGATTTTTTATGGTAAAGCGATCCATGATCGTTACAGCTTAGCACAAGATGCGTTCGGAGATATGAATGATCAGGTTCTCGAATCTGTCTCAGGTGTGCGAGTTATCCGTGCCTATGTACAAGAAAGACTCGATGAGAAGCGATTCTCGGATATTACAGAAGATGTATACAACAAGAACATGGCCGTCGCCCGTGTCGATGCCTTCTTCGAACCGACGATTCGGTTCTGCGTAGGGCTCAGCTACATTATCGGTCTTCCCTATGGAATTTATCTTGTGTTCCGTAATCAGATCNNTGTTCAGAGTGCTGCCAATCCGGTTCAAGTTGCTAATCCTACCCGAATTGAACTTAACGATGTGACCTTCCGTTATCCCTCATCGACGATTGACAATCTAACCAATGTTAGTCTGACCTTGAACCAAGGGCAAACACTAGGTGTAGTCGGTCGTACGGGAAGCGGTAAATCAACGCTCCTCAAACAGCTGCTCCGTGAATATCCGACAGGCAATGGTGATATTCTTATCTCTGGTGTTCCTATTCAACAGATTTCATTGGATCAACTGCACAGCTGGATGGGTTATGTTCCTCAAGAACAGATCCTTTTCTCCAAATCAGTACGTCAGAATATTCAATTTGGTCTAGACAACGCGGATGACGATACGATCATGAAAGCTATCACAGCTGCAGCCTTCCAAAATGACTTAGGAACTTTATCCGATGGTCTAGATACGTTGGTTGGTGAACGTGGAGTATCCTTATCCGGTGGACAAAAACAA
>DOJM01000608.1:0-276 GCA_003529225.1 Paenibacillus sp. | reverse complement strand
GTCCAGAGCCTTTATTGCAAATCCAGATGTACTGATTCTGGACGATGCCTTATCCGCTGTTGACGCTCGTACTGAAGCTCAGATCATTGAGAATATTCGCCAAGAACGTGCGGGAAAGACTACATTGATCTCTACGCACCGACTCTCTGCTGTTCAACATGCCGACATGATCGTCGTACTTGATAACGGACATATCGTGGAACGTGGTACGCATCAAGAGCTGCTGGATATGAATGGCTGGTACCGTGAGCAGTATGACCGGCAGCAAGTAGAGAA
>DOJM01000508.1:14280-17283 GCA_003529225.1 Paenibacillus sp. | reverse complement strand
CTGTTATCAAATCAGAATAATTATTTATAAAGTAGTCATCACCCAAAGAAGTTCCCGAATTCTCACGAGAAGTGGATACATTTTTCGATAAATAAGCGGCGTAGTTGGAAGTATCTCCACTTAATAGGGAATCTCCGTACATTTTAAGAAGAATCACAGCTTGTTCCTTTAATTTGCTAGTCATTTGTGATGTAGTTCCAGAAAGTACCTTGATATCACTAGAAGTCGATGATGTGCTTGTACTNNAGTCGTCGCATCATTATAAGGAATCCCGTTTGCGGAACCACTATCCAGTGAAATCACTTGTGTTGCGCTGTTCAACGACAAGTTGACACCAAGAGCCTCTGCTGTAGAACGTAGTGGTAGATAGGTAGTACCGTTGTAGACAAGCGCGGAGAGATTCTTTCCATTACTATCTTTTGGTTGCCATGAGTTACCATCAACTTTAAACTTGATATTTGAATTTAAAGCGGCTTGAATCTTTGTGATACCATTTGCTGCTCCCGCTCCAACTACCCCGAACACTAAGCTGCATACTACTAATGAACTGATGAATACGGACTTCTTCACTTGCATAGACATATTTCCCCCTAGATGTAATTGATGTATCCCTTAGTATGTAGAACATTAGGTTACCCGTTGGGTTACTAATGGATTATCTCAGTACGATTCTTCTGAACCAAATAATTTTTTCATACCATTCGCTGAATACTCTCACAACCTTCTTCAAAAAAGGAGTTCCTGTAGTAGAATGAAAACCGCAGACAATCTTCTCCTCATTAAATATGTATGCAATGGAAATACTTACCTATGGTAAGGCATAATCTAACAAATGACAATGCATTTTTTAATATACACCATGTTATTTTCGACTATCATCCACTTTCTTCAACATACCAATCATTGTGATGAACACCAACACCCCGATCACTCCGACATCCAGTCCAATCCAATCCAATCTGCAAATTATGTTGATGTACATATTTACATATACAGAAGGGAATAGAACCGCAAAACCACCACCAACAACATAAGAATAATAAGGAGACTGGCAAGAGTAGAGAGACATTGATCGCTTCCAGCGCAGCCGTTACTCCATAGAGCAACGTAGACAACGCCAAAAAGGAACGGGTATAAAAATACCCCGCTCCTATAGATCCAGCAACGATAAAAATAAGTAAGGTGTAAAAAGGTAGCTTTTCAAGTTTATGTGTTGTCATCATAACTACTCTTGTTCGACAGGATTCACTGGAATCCCTTCTATCCTACTCACCCAAAGATCTGCGTGATATACACCATAATTAATAATCCAAAGATAAACGAATACGTCGAAGGCCGTTCGTAACCATGACCATGACTCTCTGGAATAAGTTCCTTGTAGACGATGAATAGCATAGCCCCGGCGGCAAAAGCAAGACCATAGCCCACAACATTCTGTAGGTAACTCGCCGTAAAATACCCAATAACCGCAGATACCATCTCCATAAGTCCGGTAAGCGTAACGATTCCCAAGGCTTTTAACTTAGTTGTTCTAGAATTCATCAGAAAGACTGCGAGAATCAATCCTTCAGGCATATTTTGTGCACCAATCGCTATGGCCACGGTAGGACCCAGACTGGCTTGTTCACTGGCATAACTGAATCCCGTACTAAGACCTTCTGGTATATTGTGAATGAACAACGCAATCAAAACGAGCAGCGCCTTGGAATCCATATTGGTATATCCGGGTTTATTCTCCACGTCAATATGCGGGATGTTATTTTCAATTAAATCAAGCAGTAGAACTCCTGTAATCAGGCCCAAGGTTAATGCGATAATCCCCGATTCTTTAATCGCTTGCGGCATGAGTCCAAATGTAGAAGCCGATACCATTATACCTGCAGTAAAAGCAACGAGAACGTCCTTCCATTTCTCAGATAACCTCCTCACGAACAGGATCGGAAACGCTCCAAGAACCGTAGCCATTGCTGATACAAAGCTGCCAATAAGCGCTGTTTCCAAGCTTTCAACTCCTTTGGTACAAGTTCGGATAGACCAACATATGTTAACACAAAAAGTATTATTACTTCTATATAGCTTTTCCGAATGATACGCTAATCATAAAAGACCCCCATAGGCTCGATTCATACCTAAGGAGGTCATTGTCTAACATGTAATTATGCGATTCCGTTACACTAGCTTCTTCCGAATCATGCCGGAAATCAGATCAATAATCGTAATCATCGCAATGATGCCTAGCAGGATAATTCCAACACGGTCCCAATTCCGTGAACTGAGTGCGAAGATTAACGGTGTGCCAATCCCACCTGCTCCAATCACACCCAGAATCGTAGCTGAGCGAACGTTAATTTCGAATCTGTATAAAGTGTAGGATAGAAAGCCTGGCAATACCTGCGGCACAACAGCAAACCATAACACCTGCATGCGGCTGGCACCAGAAGAGATTAAGGCTTCGAGTGGACCGTTATCAATATTCTCAATCTCATCCGCGAACAATTTACCGAGCATGCCGACGGAATGCAGTCCTAGTGCCAGTACACCCGCAAATGAACCCGGCCCAACAGCCTTGATGAACAGCAAAGCCATAATGATCTCAGGGAATGTCCGTATAAAGCTTAACATCAGCTTGCCGGAGCCCGAAATCGCCTTTCCCTTACTCATGTTGACCGCAGCCCAAAAAGCAAATGGGATACATATGAAGGTCGAGATAAAAGTTCCTAAAATTGAAATAGCTAACGTCTCAAGCAATCCTCGAAGCAGATCCTCCCCATCTGGTAAATAAACGAAGGCCCAGTCAGGAGAGAATATCCCGGCAAAGATTGCCTTAGTAATGATCCCGGCGGTTTCTTTAAAACCATTAAACGGAACTCCCGAAAAAGCCCAAATGTACACTGCCGCTAATGCTACATAAATCAGCCATCGGAAACGATTTTTACGAGGTTTGGGGACTAGGGTATTCCATGATTTACTCATATTAATTTCTCCCGCAGCTTAGTGCTTACA
>DOJM01000508.1:13920-14142 GCA_003529225.1 Paenibacillus sp. | reverse complement strand
ATAACTCCGAACATAATTCGTTGAATCTTATTCGCTCCGACTGAAGTCATGGCTTCCAATGGTCCCTGCTCAATCGTCTCCAACGCTTCATAGGTAAGCTTGGCGATCAGCCCCAGCGAAAATACCGACAAAGCAAAGATCCCCGGGAGCGCACCAAGTCCAAAAATGGCGACAAAGATAGAAGCCAGCAGCAGATCGGGAATGGTGCGGATCAAATTCAGC